>CAZOVQ010000005.1:0-24480 GCA_964583195.1 uncultured Thiobacillus sp. | reverse complement strand
TCAAGAACGCGCGCTGGAAGAACGACCCCGCGCCCATCGACCCCGAATGCGGCTGCGCGGCGTGCGCCGGCGGCTTTTCGCGCGCGTATCTGCATCATCTCCACCGCGCCGGCGAAATGCTCGGCGCGCGGTTGATGACGGCGCACAATCTCTACTATTACCAGCAGCTCATGGCCGGGATACGTGCCGCGATCGAGATGGGGCGTTTCGCCGACTTCGTCGCCGGCTTTCATGAGGCGCAGGCGCGCGGGTGGTAGAATCGAGCGGTTTTCAATGGACCTTTGCTTCCGGAGTTTTCTGCATGATTTCCCTCGCCCACGCCGCCGCGCCCGCCGCCCCCGGCATCGCCGATTTTCTGCCGCTCATCATCATCTTCATCCTGTTCTGGTTCATGCTCATCCGCCCGCAGATGAAGCGTGCCAAGGAACAGAAAAAGATGCTGTCCGAACTCGCCAAAGGCGATGAAGTGGTCACTGCCAGCGGCCAGGTCGGCCGCGTTGCCAAGCTCGGCGAACAGTACGTTGCGCTCGAAATCGCCGATGGCGTGACCACTCACGTGCAGAAGCAGTCGATCCAGACCCTGCTGCCCAAGGGCACGATCAAGAGTCTGTGAGGCGTGAGGCGTGAGGCGCCACACGCCAACCGACCGCACCCCACACTTCTCCCCTCACCCCTCACGCCCCCATGAACCGCTACCCGCTCTGGAAATATCTCCTCATCGGCTTCACGTTGGTGGCCGCTTTCCTTTACACACTGCCGAATTTCTTCGGCGAGGTGCCGGCGGTGCAACTGTCGCCAGTGCGCGCCGCCGAACACGCGGATACGGCGCTGCTGGAACGCATCGAATCGACGCTGAAATCGGCGGGGCTGGCGTACACCGGGGCGGAACTCGCGGGCAATACGGTCAAGGCACGCTTCGCCAGCACCGACGAGCAGATCCGGGCGAAAGACGTGCTGCAGACCGCGCTCGGCGATCGCTATACGGTGGCGCTGAACCTGGTGCCCGCCTCGCCGAAATGGCTGGATTCGATAGGCGCGCTGCCTATGTATCTGGGGCTCGATCTGCGCGGCGGCGTGCATTTCCTGCTCGAAGTGGACATGGCGGCCGCGCTGGAAAAAGCGGCGATCCGCTATCAGAACGATTTCCGCAGCGAGCTGCGCAGCGAAAAAATCCGTTACAGCCGCATCGCCCGCGAGGGCAATACGGTGACAGTGCGCTTTTCCACCCGCGATGCGCGCGACGCGGCGCTGGACAAGCTCGAAGCGGTTTTCACCGAGCTTGCCTACATCCCGGCCGACCTCGACGACGGATTCACCCTCACCGCAAGGCTCAAACCCGAAGCCGAAAAGCGCGTCCAGGAATTTGCCCTGCAGCAGAACCTCACCACGCTGCGGAATCGCGTCAACGAACTCGGCGTGGCCGAACCCGTCATCCAGCAGCAGGGCGCAAACCGCATCGTGGTGCAATTGCCCGGCGTGCAGGACACCGCCAAGGCCAAGGACATCCTGGGCCGCACCGCCACGCTCGAAGTGCGCATGGTCGACGAGCAGGCCGATCCCACGCAGGTGAGCCAGGGCCAGGCTCCCTTTGGCGCGGACATCGTACCCAGCCGCGAAGGCTTCCCCATCGCCGTCAAGAAAGACGTGGTGCTGACCGGCGATTCCATCACCGACGCCTCGCCCGGTTTCGACAGCCAGAGCGGACAGGCCGCGGTGCATATCAATCTGGACGGTAAGGGCGCGCGCCTGTTCAAGGAAGTTACCCGCGAAAACGTCGGCAAACGCATGGCCATCCTGCTGATCGAAAAGGGCCGCGCCGAAGCTATCACCGCGCCGGTGATCCGCGAGGAAATCGGCGGCGGCCGGGTGCAGATCACCGGCATGTCCAACGCACAGGAAGCATCCGACGTGGCGCTGCTGCTGCGGGCAGGCGCGCTCGCCGCGCCGATGGCGATCATCGAGGAGCGCACCGTCGGCCCGAGCATGGGGGCCGAAAACATCGCAAAGGGCTTCCACTCGAATATCTGGGGCTTTGCGGCGGTGGTCGCGTTCATGACGATCTACTACCGCATCTTCGGTCTGTTCTCGTCGGCCGCGCTCGCCATCAACGGTTTCTTCCTCATCGCGCTGCTGTCGATGATTCAGGCCACCCTCACCCTGCCCGGCATGGCGGCCATCGCGCTCACGCTCGGCATGGCCATCGACGCCAACGTCCTGATAAACGAGCGTATCAGAGAAGAGCTACGCAACGGGGCCACGCCGCAAGCGGCCATCCACGCCGGCTACGACCGTGCCTGGGGCACGATTCTCGACTCCAACCTCACCACGCTCATCGCCGGCATCGCCTTGTTCTGGCTGGGCTCCGGCCCGGTGCGCGGCTTTGCCGTGGTGTTGTGCCTGGGCATCCTCACCTCCATGTTCAGCGCCGTGACCGTGTCGCGTGCGATGGTCAATCTCACCTACGGACGCCGCGCGCGGTTGTCCAAGCTCGCCATTTAAGGGCCTGCCATGCTGGAATTCTTCCCCTTCAGGAAAACCATCCCCTTCATGAGCTGGGGCAAGGCGACGACCACGATTTCGCTCGTCACCTTCCTTTTCTCGGTGTGGGCATTGTGGGATCGCGGCCTCAACCTCGGCGTGGATTTCACCGGCGGCACGCTGATCGAGGTGCGCACCGAACAGGCCGCCGACCTCGGCCATATTCGTGCCACACTTGAAAAAACCGGCTTGTCAGAAATCTCGGTGCAGAATTTCGGTACCAGCCGCGACGTGCTGATCCGTTTGCCCGCCAAGGCTGGAGCCAGTGCGGCGAAAACGAGCAACCTGGTGATGATCGCGCTGCATGCGGATGATCCGAAGATCACACTGCAAAAGGTCGATTTCGTCGGGCCGGCGGTCCGCAAGGAACTGTACGATTCCGGTGCGCTCGCCCTGCTGGTCGTCGCCTTCGGCATCATGCTCTACCTCGCCCTGCGCTTCGAATGGCGCTTCGCGGTTTCGGGCATGATCGCCAACCTGCACGACATCGTCATCATTCTCGGCCTGTTCGCCTTTTTCCAGTGGGAATTCACGCTCACTGTGCTGGCCGGCGTGCTCGCCATCCTGGGCTACTCGGTGAACGAATCGGTGGTGGTGTTCGACCGCATCCGCGAGAACATCCGCAAGATGCGCGGCGCCACCATCCCGCACATCGTAGACGATGCCATCACCCGCACCATGAGCCGCACCATCATCACCCACGGCTCCACCCAGATCATGGTGCTTTCCATGCTGTTCTTCGGCGGCGAAGCGCTGCACAACTTCGCGCTCGCACTCACCATCGGCATCCTGTTCGGCATCTACTCTTCCGTGCTCGTCGCCAGCCCGCTGCTGCTGATGCTGGGCGTGAAGCGCGAGCACTTCATCAAGCCCATCGAGAAGAAGGAAGAAGCCGTGGTGTAGCTCAGTACCGTCAGGTGACACAGCGCCAACCTGCAACCCCGACTCACACCCTACGCATGCTGCATACCTTTATCGATGGGTGCGTCCAACTGCGGTTTCTAGGTTCAATTACTTTGTGGCCCTGTGGGTAGGGCGTCCTTTCCTTGAACGCTGGGGCCGCTGGTTTTTCGTGCGGACTGAACTGCTGCACAAGACAGATGCGTTTTTTCTCAAGCATGGTGCCGTGTCGACCTTTACGGGCCGCTTGATTCCCGGGATACGCCATCTGATTTCGATTCCCGCCGGGCTCACGAAGATGAACCTTGGCGCTTTTCCCTTCTATACTTGCCTGGGTGCCGGTTTCTGGTCGATTATCCTGACCCTGTTCGGCTACCTCATCGGCGGCAACGAGGCGCTCATCAGGGAATACCAGCACTTCATCACTGCCGGCGTTCTCGTTTTCGTGGCGCTCGTCGTCGGCGTCTACCTGGCATGGCAACGGCGCAAGTGACGCCGCAGCGCAGCCCCGGCTTCATGCCGGGCGGATGGGTTTTCAGGCGTTTTGTTTCAACTGCTCCAGAATCGCCGGATTCTCCAGCGTGGAGACGTCCTGGGTGATGGCCTCACCCTTGGCCAGCGCACGCAAGAGCCGCCGCATGATCTTGCCGGAGCGGGTTTTGGGCAGGTTGTCGCCAAAGCGGATTTCGTCCGGCCGGGCGATGGGGCCGATTTCCTTGCCGACCCAGTCGCGCAGGTCGGCGACGATCTTCTTCGCCGCGTCACCGGTCTCGCGCACGCCTTTCAGCACCACGAAGGCGACGACGGCTTCGCCCTTGATGTCGTGCGGCTTGCCGACCACGGCGGCTTCGGCGACGAGCGGGTTGGCAACCAGCGCGGATTCGATTTCCATGGTGCCAAGGCGGTGGCCGGAGACATTCAGCACGTCGTCGATGCGGCCCATGATCCAGTAGTAGCCGTCGGCGTCCTGGTGGGTGGAATCGCCGGCGAGGTACATTTTTCCGCCGAGTTCGGGCGGGAAATAGGTCTTCACGAAGCGCTCGGGGTCGCCCCACAGCGTACGCAACTGGCTGGGGAAGGGCCGCTTGATGACGAGGAAGCCGCCTTGCTGCGCCGCCACGTCGTGGCCGGCCTCGTCGACCACGCCGACCTGGATGCCGGGCAGCGGCAGCGTGCACGAACCGGGTTTGGTCGCTACCGCGCCGGGCAGGGGCGCAATCATGTGGGAGCCGGTTTCGGTCTGCCACCAGGTGTCCACAATCGGGCAATGCCCGCCGCCGACCGTTTCGTAATACCACATCCATGCCTCGGGGTTGATGGGTTCGCCGACGGTGCCCAGCAAACGAAGCGAAGACAGGTCATGCTGCTTCGGCAGGTCGGAGCCCAGCTTGATCAGGCTGCGGATCGCGGTCGGCGCAGTATAGAAGGTGGTGACCTTGTGCTTGGCGATCATTTCCCAGAAACGCCCGGCGTGCGGGTACGTGGGAATGCCCTCGAAGATGACTTCGGTCATGCCGAGCGCGAGCGGGCCGTAGGCGACGTAGGTGTGGCCGGTGATCCAGCCCACATCGGCCGTGCACCAGTACACGTCAGTGTCGGGCTTGGCGTCGAACACCCACAGCATCGACAGGATCGCGCCCAAGAGATAGCCGCCGGTGGAGTGCTGCACGCCCTTGGGCTTGCCGGTGGAACCGGAGGTGTAGAGGATGAAAAGCGGATGCTCGGCGGACACCCAGGTGGGTTCGCAGGTGTCGGCCTGGGTCTGGGTGAGTTCGTGCCACCACAGGTCGCGCGCCGACCAGTTCACCGCGCCGCCCGAACGGCGGTACACCACCACGCGCTCGACGCAGGACGTGTCGCCCATCGCCAACGCCTCGTCCACCGCCTTTTTCAGCGGCACCGCCTTGCCGCCGCGCAGGCTTTCATCCGCCGTGACGATGAGTTTGGCTTTGGCATCGTCGATGCGCTCGAACAGGCTCTTGGCCGAAAAGCCGCCAAACACCACGGAGTGAATCGCGCCGATGCGCGCGCAGGCCTGCATCGCCACCACAGCTTCCACACCCATCGGCATGTAGACGATCACGCGGTCGCCCGCCACCACGCCCAGCGATTTCAGGCCGTTGGCAAACTGGCAGACGCGCGCGTGCAGCTGCTTGTAGGTGACGTTCGTCACGCTGCCGTCGTCGGCCTCGAAAATGAGCGCGGTCTTGTCGCCGCGCGTGGTCAGATGGCGGTCGAGACAGTTGTAGGAAGCATTCAGCGTACCGTCCTCGAACCATTTGCAGAACGGCGTATTCGATTCGTCGAGTACTCGGGAGAACGGCGTCTTCCAGTCGATGTGCCGCTTCGCGTGTTCGGCCCAGAAGCCGGCGTAATCGGTTTCGGCCTGCCGGCACAGCGCGCGGTAGGCATCCATGCCGGACACGTTGGCCTGCGCGACGAAGGCGTCGCTCGGGGGGAATACGCGGGTTTCGGTCAGAATCGACTCGATGGCGGCCATGAAAAAATCTCCACGAAGGCAAGGCGTCGCATTTTAGCAGTCCGGCGCCGCGCGCCGCGCGCTCACTTTTTCATCGTCCACCAGACGATGAAAACGAAAAGCCCCAGCGCAATGCCGGCCTCCAGCAGCAGCCAGCCCAAGCCCTGAATTTCCATTGCTATACTCGACAAGTTCTCGAAGTGGGCCATCTTTACCCGTGATGTCGTTGCGCGCAAGTTCGTGGCTGTTCGTGCTGTGGCTGTCCGCCTGTGCGGTGCGGCCGCCGGTGCACGCGCCGCAAACGGCCGGCGAAGAACGGCCGCCCGCCGATGGACGCTCCGCGCCCGCCTTGCCCGCTCCGCTGGCCGGCGCAGTGTCGCCGCCCGCCGTCCTGCCCGCCACGCTCGACCCGGCCGAATGGAGCGCCTTGCCGGGCTGGCATGAGGACGCGCTCGCCGAAGCCTGGCCGGCGCTGCGGGCGAGCTGCGCCGCGCTCGTCCGGCAGGCGGCCTGGCAAGCCGTCTGCACCGATGCGCTGGCCCTGCCGGCGCCGGACGACGCGACGGTGCGAGCCTTCTTCGTAAGCCGCTTCCGGCCGTATCGCGCGACGAACGAAGACGGGGGCGACGAAGGTCTGGTCACGGGTTACTACGAACCGCTGCTCAAAGGCGACCGCGTCCGCACCGCGCGCGCGCGCTATCCGCTGTATGCGCCGCCCGACGATCTGGTGACGGTCGATCTGGCAAGCGTGTATCCCGAGCTGAAAAATCTGCGCCTGCGCGGCAGGCTCGTCGGCAACCGGCTCGTACCCTACGCCGCGCGCGGCGACATCGAAGCGCCGGGCTTCGCGGGCAAGGCCATCGCCTGGGCGGAAGACCCGGTCGATCTCTTTTTTCTGCAGGTTCAGGGCTCGGGACGCATCGAGCTGCCCGATGGCACGCATCTGCGCGTCGGCTACGCCGACCAGAACGGACACCCCTACCGCTCCATCGGCAAACTGCTGGTCGAGCGCGGCGAACTTGCGCTCGATCAGGCGTCGATGCAGGGCATCAAGGACTGGGGCGCGAAAAATCCGGACAAGCTGCCGGAACTCCTCGCCGCCAACCCGAGTTATGTTTTTTTCCGCGAACTACCGGACGGCCTCGCGGGGCCGCTGGGCGCGCTGGGCGTGCCGCTCACGGCGGGGCGCTCGATCGCCGTCGATCCGCGTTTCGTGCCGCTGGGCGCGCCGGTTTTTCTCGCTACCACCGAGCCGAATTCGAGCCAGCCGCTGAACCGGCTCGTCCTGGCGCAGGACACCGGCGGCGCGATCCGGGGTGGCGTGCGCGCGGATTTCTTCTGGGGCTTCGGCGATTCCGCGGGTGCCGCGGCCGGGCGCATGAAACAGCGTGGGCGAATGTGGGTGCTGCTACCCAGGGATGTGCCCGCGCCCACCGCGCAGCGGTAGACGCCAGGCCATGTCCCCGCCTGCCTGCACCGTTCCCGTCGAAGGCATGACCTGCGCGAGCTGCGCGGCGCGCCTGGAAAAACTGCTGCGGCAGGTGCCGGGCGCGGCCGACGCCACCGTCAACCTTGCCAGCGAAACCGCCACCGTGACCGGCGAGGTCAGCCTCGCCGCCGTGCGCGTAGCGGTGGCGCGCGCGGGATTCGCGGTGCCGGTCGAAACGGTGACGCTGGCGATCGGCGGCATGACCTGCGCGAGCTGCGTGGCGCGCCTGGAAAAAGCGCTCGCCGCCGCGCCCGGCGTGCTGTCGGCCAGCGTCAATCTCGCCACCGAAGAGGCGAGGCTGGAAATCGTGCGCGGCACCTCGCTCGCCGGCCTCGTCGCCGCGGTGGAAAAAACCGGCTTCAAGGCAGCCCTGCCGGCGGCGACCGGCAGCGTCGCCGCGCCCGCCCCGGACAAGCACCACGAAGGCTGGCACGTGCTGTTCGCCTTCGCCCTGGCACTGCCGCTCGCATTGCCCATGCTGGCCGTTTTTTTCGGCGTCCACGCGATGCTGCCCGGCTGGCTGCAATTCGTGCTCGCCACGCCGGTACAGTTCTGGCTCGGTGCGCGCTTCTACCGCGCGGGCTGGAAGGCGCTCGCCGCCGGCAGCGGCAACATGGACCTCCTGGTCGCTGTCGGCACCAGTGCCGCCTACGGCCTGTCGCTGTATCTCCTTTTTGCCGAACCCGGCGCGCACCTGTATTTTGAGGCTTCGGCCGTGGTCATCGCCCTGGTGTTGTTCGGCAAGTGGCTGGAGGCGCGCGCCAGACGACAGACCACCAGCGCGATCCGCGCCTTGCAGGCACTGCGCCCGGCCACTGTGCGCGTGCGCAGCGACGGCGTGGACCGCGACCTGCCCATCGAAGCCCTGCGCGTCGGCGACCTGGCAGTGATCCGCCCCGGCGAGGTCGTGCCTGCCGACGCCGTGGTGGTGGAGGGCGACAGCCAACTGGACGAATCCCTGTTGAGCGGCGAGGCGATGCCGGTGGACAAGACCGTGGGCGATGCCCTCGCCGGCGGCGCGATCAATGCGCACGGCGTGCTGGTCGCGCGGGTGACGGCGGTAGGCGCGGAGACCGCGCTTGCGCGCATCATCCGCCTGGTGGAGGACGCGCAGGCGAAGAAAGCGCCGATCCAGCGTCTGGTCGACCAGGTCAGCGCCGTGTTCGTCCCCGTGGTCATGGGCATCGCGCTCGTCGCTTTCGCCGCCTGGGGGCTGGCCGGCGCCGGTCTGGAAACCGCGCTCCTCAACGCGGTCGCGGTGCTGGTGATCGCATGCCCGTGTGCCTTGGGTCTTGCCACGCCGACCGCGATCATGGTTGGCACCGGCGTCGCTGCGCGTCACGGCATCCTCATCCGCGATGTCGAGGCGCTGGAGCGCGCGCACCGCGTCGACACCGTGGTGTTCGACAAGACCGGCACGCTCACCGAAGGCCGGCCTCGGCTCGCCGCCAGCGCGGGTGACGACGAGGCCGCCCTGCTCGCACAGGTCGCCGCATTGCAGGTCGGCAGCACCCATCCGCTGGCGCGCGCGGCGCTCGACGCCGCGGCAGCGAGCGGCATCGTCGCCGAACCGGCGAACGCATTGCGGGCGCTGCCTGGTCGCGGGGTTGCCGGTACGATCGGCGGCGTCGCATTCCTGCTCGGCAGCCGCCGGTTGATGACGGAACACGGCATCGACACGCGCGCCCTCGACGCGCGCGCCGCCGAATGCGAATCGCGCGGCCAGAGCCTTGCCTGGCTCGCGCGTATCGATACGAACGCGGCGCTCGGTTTCCTCGCCTTCGGTGACGCGCCCAAGGCCAGCGCGGCGGCCGCCGTGGCGCGGCTCAAGACGCGCGGCCTCACGCCGGTGCTGCTCACGGGCGACCACCGCGGCGCGGCGCAGGCAGTGGCCGACAGCCTCGGCATCGAGCGCGTGCGCGCCGAAGTGCTGCCCGAGGACAAGGCCGCCGAAGTCGCCGCCCTGCAAGCCGAAGGCCGCACGGTCGCCATGGTTGGCGATGGCATCAACGACGCCCCGGCGCTTGCCGTCGCCGACGTCGGCATCGCCATGGGCGGCGGCACCGACGTCGCCATGCACACCGCCGGCATCACTCTCATGCGCGGTGACCCCGCGCGCGTCGTCGATGCCCTCGACATTTCCGCGCGCACCACCGCCAAGATCCGGCAGAATCTTTTCTGGGCCTTCGTCTACAACGCGATCGGCATTCCGCTCGCGGCGCTGGGCTACCTCAACCCGGTGATCGCCGGCGCCGCGATGGCGTTTTCCAGTGTCAGCGTCGTCAGCAATGCCTTGTTGTTGAAACGCTGGCGGGCCGGCACCGAGGCGTGAGCGGTTTGCTGCGCGTGCCTGCCCGCCCGCTCATCGACTCCCCGCCCAGTCGTACACAACCTCGATCAGCACCAGCGCGCGCACCGGCCGGCCGCTCTTCTGCGCGGGGCTGAAACGCGCCGCGGCAAACGCGCGGTGCGCGGATTCGTCGAAGATGCCGGGTGGATCGGCGCTCACGACGCTGACATCGCTTACCCTGCCGTCCGCTTCCAGTTTCACCTGCAAGCGCACTCGCCCCGACAGGCGCATGCGGTCGGCATTCGGCGGATAGTCGGGTTCGATCTTCTGCAAGGCGCGCGGTTGCACGTCGAGTTCGCGCGCGGGGTAATACGTCAGATCGACCGCGCCGGCAATCGTCAGCGGTTCGGGAGGTTTTTCGCGCGGCGGCGCGTCGGCAGGCGCGGGCGACTCGGGGAGGGCAGACGGTTCCGGCGCCGCCGCGGCGGGCTCGGACGGCGGGTGGACGGTGGGCGGTGTTGGCGTCGGCGTCGGCGTCGGCATCGGCGTCGGCATCGGCGTCGGCATCGGCACGGCGGGAAGAAGGGTTGGCACCGGCTCGGGTGCAGGGGAGGGGGGCGGAACCTGTGGCACGGCAGGCATTTCGGTCACCGGCGCTGCTGTCTGCGGGTGTGTCGCCGACATCAGCCGCACTTCCATCGGCGGCTCGCCGGTCTCCGGGGCTGCCGGGGGCGCGAACCGCACCAGCGCCACAATCGCCGCGTGCAGCGTCAGCGAAAGCCACAGCGCCACGAACGGACGGCGCAGCCGGGGCGGCAGCTCCGGCAGCGCCGGTTCTTCGAAGCCATGGGTCGAGTTCATGACGCAGTCGCCCGGATGCCATGCGCACGCGCGCGCGCCGGCCCTGAACGGGGCGTGGCAAACAAGCGGGAAACGGCCGTGGGGTTGCGCGCCATAAGCGGTGCCATCTTAACCCGGATAATCCATCGGGCGTTCCGTCTCCCGAAGACGGGCGCCGTGAGCGCCAACAGGCCGCGCGCTGCGCCCTGTTTTGATTCCGTTCCCGCATGCGTGCACCACGAGCGTTCAGCGCAGCCCGATGCACTCATACCGGCTTGTGATGCAAGCATCTGATAGTCAATACATTATCAAGTTGGCACGCTGCCTGCTAAGACAGGATTGAGTATCCAAACCGGAAGGCCAGGGTGCTCAGGCAGTCTCCTCCGATCTTGCGGCCTCTCCGGAGGCCGCCTTATTTGGAGCTGCCATGACAAAACCGAGAACGAGACCATGCGAGTCCTGATTGTGAAGAACCAGCCGGACCGGCTGGCAATGCTGATGCCCGCGCTGGAAGCGGCGGGCTGCGTGGTGGCGGCCACGCTCAATTCCGCGCGCAGCCTGGATGCGCAGATCCAGGCACTGCAACCCGACGCGGTCATCATCGCCACCGATTCGCCTGACCGTGACACGCTGGAAAACATCTGCGTGGCGAACCAGGGTTGTCCGCGGCCCATCGTCATGTTCACCGACGACAGCAGCGCCGGCGCGATCCGCGCGGCGATGCAGGCGGGCGTCACATCCTACGTCGTCGATGGCCTCGACGCCGGCCGCATCCGCCCGATACTCGACGTCGCCGTGTCGCGCTTCGAGGCTTACCAGGCGCTGCACGAAAAGCTCGAACAAACACGTCTGGAGCTTTCCGAACGCAAGCTCATCGACCGCGCCAAGGCGCTGCTCATCAAACAGACCGGCGCCTCCGAACCCGAGGTGTACCGGGAAATGCGCCGTGCCGCGATGGATCGCAGCCTCAGGCTCGTTGACATTGCCCGCCAGATTCTGCAGAAGTCGTGATTGGTGCATCGTCGCCCGGATTCGCACCGTCCCTGTGCATTTCCCCCGGTGGTGGCTGTGTGAAATTGCCGCGCCGTATCGCGCCAGGCCAGTCGGGGTGGCGATTCCGGATAGCTGGCACACGCGTTGCTCATGTCTGGATGAACAGTCGCAACGATGTGGCTTTCAGCGTGACCGTCAATTCATTTGCAACTGGACAAAGGCGTCCGCCCTGAAGGCGACGCCTTTTTTATTGGAGCCAACCGTGAGCGACCTGCACAAACTTTCCACCCCGCAAGACCCGAGCAAACGCGAATTCATGAAGAAAACCGCAGGACTCTCCGTTGCCGCCGCCCTCATGGCGCTGGTTCCGCCCGGCGTGCGCGAAGGCGCCTGGGCCGCCGGCACCGACGGTATCGAAAAACCCGACGTGAATTTCGGCATCATTCCCCTCACCGACTGTGCGCCCATCGTGATCGCGCACGAAAAAGGCTATTTCAGGAAATACGGACTCAACAGCGCGGTCTCGAAAGAGGCTTCGTGGGCGAACATCCGCGACAAGGTCGCGATTGGCGCGCTCGACGGTGCGCACATGCTGGCCGGCATGCCGATTGCCGCGACGCTGGGCGTGGGTGCCACGCCCAAGCACACGATCACGGCGTTCTCGATGGATCTGAACGGCAACGGCATCACCGTATCGAACGAGCTGTACGCGCGCATGCTCGAAGCCGACCCGGCGGCGATGAAGACGCGCCCCACTTCGGCGGCTGCGTTGAAGAAGGTGATCGACGCCGACAGGAAGGCCGGTCGCGAGCCGATGACCTTCGCCATGGTGTTCCCGGTCTCGACGCACAATTACGAATTGCGCTACTGGATGGCGTCGGCCGGCATCAACCCCGACACCGACGTGCGCCTGATCGTCATTCCGCCGCCGCAGATGGTCGCCAACCTGCAATCGAAGAACATCGTCGGCTATTGCGTGGGCGAACCGTGGAACCAGCGCGCGGTCGAGCTCGGCATCGGCCACGCGCTGGTCACAGATTACGAAATCTGGAACAACAACCCGGAAAAGGTTTTTGGCGTGAACCTCGAATGGGCCGAGAAATACCCCAACACGCACAAGGCCGCACTGAAAGCGCTGATCGAAGCGGCGGCGTGGGCCGACAAGCCGGAAAATCGCAAGGAAGTCGTCAGGATCATCTCCGCCAAGTCCTACGTCAACGCGCCGGAAACCGTCGTCGACAATTCGATGACCGGCACCTGGCGCTACAACAGGGTCGAGGCGCCGCAGCCTATGCCCGATTTCAACGTCTTCTACCGCTACGCCGCCACCTATCCGTGGCGCTCGCACGCGGCCTGGTACATCACCCAGATGTACCGCTGGGGCCAGCTGGACAAACCCCTGGACATCAGGAAGACCGCCGAGTTGATCTATCGCCCCGATCTTTACCGCGCGGTTGCGCGGGAAATGGGCATTCCCAGCCCGACCGGCGACTGGAAGACCGAGGGCATGAACAAGAAACCGTGGATGCTCAAGGCCGCGACCGCGCCGATCCCGATGGGGCCGGATGGCTTCTTCGACGGCATGCGCTACGACCCTGACAAGCTGATGGACTACCTCAAAGGCTTCAAGGTGTCGAATGCCAAGGTCGACATGGCCGCGCTCGCCAGGCTGAACAAGTAAACGGAGGCCCGACATGAAGACCCAGGTTCTTCCGCTCGATGCGCGGAGGGTGGACACACCGCCCGCTGTCCCCACCCCGCCGGCGCACCCCACCGCGTTCGTCCCCTCTGCCCCGCCTGCCGTGCGCAGCCGCGCCACGCAATCGGCCGCGGGCGGGCGCGTGCCCAACCGCGCGCGCAACCGCCGCCTTGCTGCAGCGATCCTGCTGCCCGCGCTCACCTTCCTCATCGTGCTCGCAGCGTGGACCGGCGTGCGCAGCGTGTTTGCGCCGGAATTGCCAACGCCCATGGAAACCTGGGCACATGCCAGGACCGTGCTCGCCGACCCGTTCTACGAGAATGGCCCCAACGACATGGGCATCGGCTGGCAGTTGTTGTATTCGCTGGGGCGGGTTGGTGCGGGCTTCGGACTGGCCGCGCTGGCCGGGATACCCCTCGGCTTCCTGATGGGCCGCAGCCGGCTGATGCAACAGGCGCTCGAACCATTGATCCAGATCCTGCGGCCGGTGTCGCCGCTGGCGTGGTTGCCCATCGGGCTGCTCGTCTTCAAGGCGGTCGATCCGTCGGCGATCTTCGTCATCTTCATCACCTGCATCTGGCCGATGATCCTCAACACCGCCACAGGCGTGAAGGCGATCCCGCAGGATTATCTCAACGTCGCCGCAGTGCTGAAGCTGGGCAGGATGGAAATGACGCGGCGCATCCTGTTTCCGGCCACGCTGCCCTACGTCATCACCGGCATGCGGCTGTCGCTGGGGGTTGCATGGATGGTGATCGTGGCCGCGGAAATGCTCACCGGCGGCATCGGCATCGGTTTCTGGGTGTGGGACGAGTGGAACAATCTCTACGTGCCGTCGATCATTCTCGCCATCGTGCTCATCGGCCTGGTCGGCATCGCGCTCGACCTGATGATGGGCGCCGTCCAGTCGCGTCTCGATTACACCAAACGCTGAGGAACACGTCATGAAAGCCTATCTCGATCTCGAAAGCATCGGCATCGTCTTCCCTACCGCGCGCGGCCCGTTTCGCGCCCTGCAGGACATCAACCTGAAGGTGGCCCAGGGGGAATTCATCAGCCTTATCGGCCACTCCGGCTGCGGCAAATCGACCGTGCTCAACATCGTCGCCGGCCTGCTCGACGCGACCGAAGGGTTCTGTCTTCTGAAGGACAAGGAAGTGAAGGGGCCCGGCCCCGACCGCGCGGTGGTGTTCCAGAACCACTCGCTGCTTCCCTGGCTCACCGTGCGCGAGAACGTGAAGCTCGCGGTGGACAAGGTCATGCCGCACAAGAACCGCGCGGAACGCGAGGACTGGGTGCTGCACAACCTGAAGCTCGTGCACATGGAACACGCCGCAGACAAGCGCCCCGGCGAAATCTCCGGCGGCATGAAACAGCGCGTCGGCATCGCCCGTGCGCTTGCCATGCAGCCCGACGTGTTGCTGATGGACGAACCCTTCGGCGCGCTCGATGCACTTACCCGCGCGCATCTCCAGGATTCGGTCATGGAAATCCAGTCCGAACTTGGCAACACCGTACTCATGATTACCCACGACGTCGACGAAGCCGTGCTGCTCTCCGACCGCATCGTGATGATGACCAACGGCCCCGCTGCGACCATCGGCGAAATCCTCAGCGTCGATCTGCCGCGCCCGCGCGACCGCCTGAAACTGGCGCACGAACCCAAGTATCACGAACTGCGCAGCCAGGTGCTCGAATTCCTCTATAGCCGCCAGGTGCGGCCGAAGGAGGCCGCCTGAGCAGCGAGCCATTGCGGCGGCGCCCCGCCTGCTTGAGCCGGGGAACGAAAACAGGCGCGATGCGGAGCGTCAGGAAAACCCATCCTCGGCCGCGTGATCCGCGCCGACACGCCGCTGGAACAGGCCGCACGTTGCGCGCTGGTGTCGATCAACTCCACCATCCGCTCCGTCCTCACCGTCGGCCCGCCGGTCGAACTGCTCCTCCACGCTGCCAATGCGCTCGACGGCGGCCGCCTGCTGCTGTCGGACGATCCCCTGCTACCGTGCCCTGGGCGACGCCTGGACGAAGGCCTGCGGCTGGCGCTCAACGGCCTGCCGCCCTTCGAATGGGGAAACCAGCCGCAGCCGCTGCAGGTGGTCGGCTCGGCTGCGAACCGGCAAATGCAGGGATAAGACAGCCGGGATGTCGGCAAGGTGTTGCCGACCTACAGGTGTCTTCCGTTTTGTCGCTTGATCGGGAAAACTCAACAGGCTGCTTTGCCTTGCCGTCGAGCTGCGCGCGGGTCTGCTCCTCCGGCCCATGGTGCTGCGTCACGGATAGCCGCGTATCAGGAAGGGTCGCTTGCGCTTGATCACCAAACCGACCCCGTCGACTCATGCCCCCCGAAAAGCAAAAGGCCACCCCGAAGGATGGCCTTTCCGTATCTGGTGGCTCCCCGACCTGGGCTCGAACCAGGGACCTGCGGATTAACAGTCCGTCGCTCTACCGACTGAGCTATCGGGGAAAAGAAGCGCGCATTCTATTGACGACGGGCATTACGGTCAACCTTTTGTTGACAACTGCCTTTCCGGGCTATAAGGACGTGCGTTTGCGAATCTGGCGGATGCGGTGCGGTTCATGCGCTCAGGCTTGCGCGGCTTGCCGGGGGCTTCGAGCAGCTCGTCGAAACCGCCTGTCAGCGGATAGCCTACGCAATCGATCTTCATCTCCGTCTCCGAACCGCGCTCAGCTAACGCTGCACGCATCTGTTTTTGTCCAGCATGTGCCAAGCGGACAAATTTCATGGGAAACAGGGAATTGGATCTGCCATCCCGGAAAATTCCGTGGGCCGGTGTGCCGGCACGGGGCGCGTTTGCAGAACCCGCCCTGTTTTTGCGCGCAGCGCCGGGGCGACCGTCGCTGCGGGGATGAAACAGCGATACGCCACGACAGTTAGAATGCGGCCATGAGCAAGCGCGACAATCTTTACCTGGTCGGATTGATGGGCGCCGGCAAGACCACGGTCGGCCGCCTGCTGGCTCGCCATTACGGCTGCGAGTTCCGCGATTCCGACCACGAAATCGAAGCGCGCACCGGGGTGAAGATTCCGCACATTTTCGAGATCGAGGGCGAGGCCGGATTCCGCAGGCGCGAAGCGGCGGTGATCGCCGAGCTGACCAGCCTGAAAGGCTTGGTGCTGGCGACCGGAGGCGGCGCGGTGCTGGCGCCGGAAAACCGCGCGGCGCTTGCCGGTAACGGCCTGGTCGTCTACCTGCGCGGCACGCCCGAGCACCTGTATGAGCGTACCCGTCACGACCGCAACCGTCCCCTGCTGCAAACCGACAACCCGCTGGAAAAGCTCCGCGAACTGTATCGGCAGCGCGACCCGATCTACCGGGAAATTGCCGATATCGTCGTCGACACCGGCAGACAGAGCCTGTCCGGCATGAGCCGCACGCTGTTCGGCAAGCTGGATCTGTTGCGGCAGAATCTGCCGCGCACCGACGCGGCGGAATGATGTGCCTGCCGCCGCGTTTGTCTGGCCGTGCCGTGGGGCGTGCTGACAGCGCAAAGCCTCATGTCTGACAGCCGCACCGCCGTTTTTCGCCTGCTGGCGATGCCGGTTCTTTTCGCGGCGGCGTGGGGCGTCGCGGCCTATCCGTTTGCCCGGCCCGAGCTGGCGCTGGGGCTGCTGGTCTATGCCGTCGTGGCTTACTGGCGCCCCGTGGTGATGCTGTTTGCGGTGCCCGTCTGGCTGGCGGCGATCAATCTGGCTCCCTGGAGCGGCAGTCTTTACCTCGAAGACTACGACCTGTTTCTCGGCGCGACGCTGTCGGTATGCCTGGCGCGTGGGCTGTACGATCCCAGGCTGCGCCTGACGCCGCTGCAAACGGCGGCGGTCGCGCTGCTGGCGCTTGCCACCGTGACGGGTTTCGCCCGGGGCTTTTTTCCGGTGCCCGAATGGTCGTACATCGAACGTTCGAGCTATTTCAGCCACTGGAACGCCCTGCGGCAGGCCAAGGGGTTTTTCTGGGCGCTGCTGCTGCTGCCGGCGCTGGCGGCCCTGTTGCGCACGCGCAAGGACGAGGCGGTAACGGGACTGGTCTGGGGGCTGGCCGCGGCGGGCGCGGTGGTGGGGCTTGCGGCGATGTGGGAGCGACAGGTTTTTCTTGCCGTCGCCGAAGGCGGCGGCCGCTATCAGATATTGGGCAGCCTGCTCGATTTCACCACGCCCTACCGGATCACCGCACTGTTTTCGGAAATGCACACGGGGGGTGAGGCCATCGACGGATTCGTCGCGCTGGTCTGGCCTTTCGGCCTGCTGGCCCTGATGCGCGCGCGCAGCCGCGCCGGCATCGTCCTCGCGGCGCTCGCCCTGCTGTTGGTGCTGTACGCGGCGGTGACCACGTTTTCCCGCGCCAGCTACCTCGCGCTCGCCGTGGGGCTGGTCGCGGGCATATTGCTGCTTGCGGGAGCCCGGCGACGCGTCGCGGCAGACGCCCGCGCGCCCGTGCTGGTCTGGATCGCCCTGCTGCTCCCGGTGGCGCTGGGCGGCATACACCTGCGCGGCGGACTGGTCAGCCTGTCGGCGATGCTGCTGGCCTGGGGCGGCGCCATGCTGGTCGGCTACCGGCTCCTGCCGCACCACCGGACTGCGGGCATTGCGCTGCTGCTCGCCCTTGGCCTCGCGGGCGGCTATGGCATTGCGCATGGCATGTTGACCAGCCGCTGGGTGAGCAATGCGCCGGCCTTCGCCTGGGGCGTCGCCGCGCTCGTGGCGCTCGCGGCGGTGGCGGCGGGCGGCTGGACGGCCAGCCGGCTTGCCGCCGTCGTGCGTCCGCGAACATTCGCCCTGCTGCTGCTGCTGGCGGCGGGTGGTAGCGCCGTCGTCATGCCCGCCCTGCTCGGTTCGCGCATGGAAATACGCTTCGCGACCAACCGCGAGGATGTCGAGGGGCGCAGCCACCACTGGAAAACCGCGCTCGACATCATGCAGCCCGATTGGGCGACGCATGCGCTGGGCATGGGCACGGGACGCTTTCCGGAGGAATATCTGTTCGCGCGATCCAGCGCGCACGGCAACTACGGGTTCAGGCGCGAGGACCAAAAAACGGTTCTACTGCTGGGGGGCGGACAGGATCTGACCTTTGGCCAGCGTATCCGCCTGCCAGCCTGGCAGCCTTACACCCTGACGCTGCATGCGCGTACCGCCGATGCACGCGCCGATTTGCGGGTGCGCATCTGCCGCCGTCACATACTGGTGCCGTTCGACTGGAATCCGCAGTGCGTGACGATGCAGAAAACCCTGCAACATTCGCAGGCGTGGCAGGAAATCGTCTGGGACTTCGACATCGGCGCGCTGGGCGACGGCACGGTATTCGGCCGGCGGCCGCTCTTGCTGGAAATCATGAACAGCCAGTACCGCGCGGACGGTCGTCCGGGCACCCGGATCGAGATCGCGGATATCGGCATCCGCGACCGGCTGGGGCGCGAAAGGGTGGACAACGGAAATTTCGCGCGCGCGCTGGAGCGCTGGTTTCCCTATTACGACTTCGAGCACCTGCCGTGGCACATCAAGAATCTCTGGGTCAATCTCTACTTCGACCAGGGATGGCTCGGCCTGCTCGGCTTCATCGCCTTCCTGTTCGCGGCGGCGCAGGCGGCGGTGCGGCACGCCTGCGACGGTGGCCTGTTCGGCGTGGCGCTGTTTGCAATTCTGGCGAGCTACATGGCGGTCGGCATGGTCGGCGGCTTGATCGACGTGCCGCGCGTTGTCTTCCTGTTTTATCTTCTAGGGATGGGCGGGATGCTGCTTGCGAATGCGCAAGCCGGCAAGCCCGGAGCCCGACGCACAAGGCGTCATGCCCCGCGTGATAGCATTTCCGCGCGCGCAGACGGCACCCAGGCACCCGTGCCGCCGCAGAATTCCTGAGGCCCCGTACGCCATGAACACATTCTCTCCCGTCGTGATCGACGTTTTCAACGGCGATGCCGACGGCCTCTGCGCCCTGCATCAGCTTCGACTGGCCGAACCCGCCGAATCGCGGCTCGTCACCGGCCCCAAACGTGAGATCGGCCTGCTGAAGCGCGTTCGGGCGCAGACCGGGGACCGGGTCACCGTGCTAGACGTGGCGCTGTCCAAAAATCGTGAGGCGCTCGATGCCGTGCTGGCGGCAGGCGCCACGGTGCGCTATTTCGATCACCACCAGCCGGGCGAGATTCCCGTCCACCCCAATTTTGAAGCGCACATCGACACTGACGCCAACGTCTGCACCAGCCTCCTGGTGAACAACTGGCTGCGTGGCCGGCATCTCGCCTGGGCCGTCGCCGCCGCCTTCGGCGACAACCTCGATGCCGCCGCGCATCGCGCCGCCCAGCCGCTCGGGCTGAGCGATGCGCAACTGGACAGCCTGCGCGAACTGGGCGTCTGCCTCAATTACAACGGCTACGGCGAAACGCTCGCCGACCTTTTTTTCGATCCCGCCGAGCTTTATCGGCAGCTGCGCCCCCACGCCGACCCTTTCGCCTTCGTCGCGGAATCGGCCGCCCTGCACACACTCAAGGCCGGCTACGCGGACGACATGGCGCGTGCGCTTGCCGTGGCCGCTGCCGAATCGCGGCCTGCCGGGCGCATCGTCCTGCTGCCTGCCGAAAAATGGGCGCGTCGGATTTCCGGTGTTTACGGCAATCGTCTGGCAAGCGAATCGCCGACCCAGGCGCACGCCGTGCTCACCGCCAGACCGGATGGCGGCTACGTCGTCAGCGTGCGCGCGCCGCTGGCGACGAAATCCGGCGCGGACGAACTGTGCGGCCGCTTCGAGACCGGCGGCGGGCGCAAGAGCGCGGCCGGCATCAACCACCTGCCGGAATCCGGGCTCGACCGGTTTGTCGCCGGGTTTTACGAAGTTTTCGCCTGAGCCCTCGTTTTCCCCGGAGCCGAACGTGGATCAACTCATCTCGCCCTATGGCGGCACTCTCGTCGACCTGATCGATCCTGAAAAATCCGATGCCCTGAAACGGGAGGCGCTCACGCTGCCTTCGCTCGATCTCGACTGGCGGCAGCAATGCGAGCTGGAAATGCTGATGAACGGCGCCTATTCGCCGCTTGCCGGCTTCATGACCCGCGCCCAATGCGAGCGGGTCGAGACGGAGATGCGGCTCGACGACGGCCGCTTCTGGCCGCTGCCCGTCACGCTCGCCCTTGCCGGCGATACGCTGGTCGGCTGCGTCGCCGGCGAACGCATCGCCCTGCGCGACGGAGAAGGCTATCTGCTCGCCATCCTCAGCGTGACCGACCATTGGTGCCGCGACGGCGTGCGCCACCTGGGCGGCCCCATCGAAGGCGTCGCCCTGCCGCCGCATCCCGACTTCGCCGCGCAACGCCATACCCCCGCCGAACTGCGCGCCTTGTTCACGAAACGCGGCTGGCGCCGCGTGATTGCCTGGCAGGCGCATCAGCCCATGCACCGCGCGCAATTCGAGTTCTGCCTCAAAAGCGCGGTCGGCCACGAAGCCAACCTGCTGCTGCATCCCATGGCCGGCGGCGACATCTGCGATGCACCGGGCTATTTCGGCCTCGTGCGCTGTTTCATGGCCATCCGCGAGCGTTTTCCCGCCGCCACCACGCAACTGTCGCTGCTGCCCGCACCGCCGCGCGAAGCCAGCGCCGCCGCCCTCTTGCTGCGCGCCATCGTCGCGCGCAACTACGGCTGTTCCCTCCTCATCGCCGGCGGCGAGCACCAGCCTGCTGGCAACTGCCGCCGTGGCGAAGACCTCACCCGCGACTCTGCCGGTCTGACGCTCGCCGCGCGCACCGAGGACATCGGCGTCCGGCTCATCGCCTATCCGCGCATGGTATATGTCGAAGACCGCGCCGAATACCTGCCCGAATCCGAAGCGCCCGCCGATGCGCGCCTGCTTGCCCTAAGCGGTGACGAATTCCGGCGCCGCCTGCGGGCCGGCCTGAAAATCCCCGACTGGTACAGCTTTCCCGAAGTGCTCGCCGAACTCGCGCACCAGCATCCGCCGCGCGACCGGCAGGGGTTCACCGTCTTCTTCACCGGCCTGTCGGGCGCCGGCAAATCGACCTTGGCGCGCGCCCTGGCGGCACGGCTCATGGAAACCGGCGGCCGCTCGGTGACCCTGCTCGACGGCGACATCGTGCGCCGCAACCTTTCGTCCGAACTCGGGTTCACCAAGGCGCACCGCGACATCAATGTGCGCCGCATCGGCTTCGTCGCCAGTGAAATCACCAAGAATCGCGGCATCGCCATCTGCGCACCCATCGCCCCCTATCGTGCAACCCGGCGTGCCGTGCGCGCCATGATCGAAACCGTCGGCGGCTTCGTCGAAATCCACGTCGCCACCCCCATCGCGACCTGCGAGGCGCGCGACCGCAAGGGCCTGTACGCCAGGGCACGTGCCGGCCTCATCCCCGAATTCACCGGCGTGTCCGACCCCTACGAAGTACCCGAGCATCCGGAACTCGCCATCGACACCACCGGGCTTGGCATCGACGAAGCCGTGCAACGCATCCTGCTCAAGCTGGAGCACGAAGGCTATCTGCGCTGAGCCCGCCGCGTTTTCGGACAAACCGCCATCGTGCCGCAGCCGCTCGACTCCGCCCACGCCCTCGACCCCACCCGATCGGTGGTGGTCGAAGCCTGCGCCGGCAGCGGCAAGACCTGGCTCCTGGTGTCGCGCATGATCCGGCTGCTGCTCGCGGGCGCGGCGCCGGCGGAGCTGCTGGCGATCACTTTCACCCGCAAGGCGGCGCAGGAAATGACCGACCGGCTGCACGAATGGCTGCGCGTGCTGGCGCTGGAATCCGACGATACGGTGCGCGCCTTTCTGCAAGAGCGGCACATTCCGGCAAGCGAACTCGACACCGTGCTGCCGCGCGCGCGCGGTTTGCTCGAAGCCGTGCTCGCGGCGCAACCCGGCCCGACCGTGACGACTTTCCACGGCTGGTTTCTCGACCTGCTGAAACGCGCGCCGTTGGAAACGGGCTTGCCGTGGGGCGCGACGCTGCTGGAGCGCACCCGGCAGTTGCAGGACGAAGTGCGCGACCGCCTGCTGGCGCAATGGGCAGCGGCCCCGGAAACGCCGGAAGGTGCGGCGCTGCGTGCCTTGCTCGCAGACATCGGCGAGCACAGCCTGCACGCGCTGCTGAAGCGCTTCCTCGACGCGCGTGCCGAATGGTGGGCGTACACGGAAGGCCAGGCCGATCCGGTGGCGTATGCGCTCGACGCCCTGCGCGCCACCCTCGGCGGCGATCCCGAAGCCGACCCCGATGCGGCGTTCTGGCTCGACCATGCATCCGTCGCGCGCGCGGAAGCGCTGGCGTCGGCGCTGGCCTCCGGCGGCAAGGCGGAGGCCGGGCGCGGCGGCGCGCTGCGCGCGGCGCTGGCGGCGCGCGACCTCGACGGTGTGCTGGGGAAGGTGCTCACGGCCCGGCACGAGCGCCGCGTGTGGAAACCGACCCAAGCCTTGCAGGCGTCGCTGGGCGGCCGTTTGCCGCAGCTCAGGCACGAAACCGAAATGCTGGAAACGCGCCTCCTCGAAGTTCTGGAAGCGCGCATCGGACAACGCATCGTGCAGCTCAACCGCCACGGTCTGCTGCTCGGCCACGCATTGCTCGACACTTATCAGACCGCCAAGGCAGATGCCGGGCGGATCGATTTTGCCGACGCCGAATGGCAGGCGGCGAAGCTGCTGCAGAACGAGGAGGCCTTGCCGGCGCTGGCGTTAAAGCTCGATGCGCGCTGGAAGCATCTGCTGCTCGACGAATTTCAGGATACCAACCCGCTGCAATGGCAGGCGCTGTCGGCCTGGCTCGCCACCGTGCATGGCGCCGGCGACGGTGCGACGATATTCATGGTGGGCGACCCCAAGCAGGCGATCTATCGCTTCCGCCGCGGCGAAGCGCGGGTGTTCGGCGCCGCCGCGGCATTTCTGCGCGATCACTTCGCTGCGACGCATTTTTCCACCAACATGACGCGTCGGCTCGCGCCCGACGTGGTGAACGCCCTCAATCCGGTGTTCCAAGGTCTGCCCGCCTACACGGCGCACACCGCCGCACCCGCCAGAACAGGCGTGCCCGGCGCGGTGCGCGCCTGCGCGGTCGAAGTGCCGGAAACCAATGCCACCCAGCCTGCGGGCCTGCGCAATCCGCTGACCGCGCCGCGTCTGCCCGCCGCCGACCGCGCGGTGCACGAAGAAGCGCGCATCTTCGCGCGGACGCTGGCGGACGAAGTGTTGGGCCGTTGGGGCGTTGCCGGAAAGGATGGCGTGCGTGCGGCCGAACCCGGCGACGTGATGGCACTGGTGAAAAAACGCACGCACCTGCATCTTTACGAACGTGCGCTGGAAGTAGCCGGCATTCCCTTCATCACCTCGCGGCGCGGTGGGCTCCTGCACGCGCTGGAAGCGCAGGACCTGATCGCGCTCTTCGATACCCTGCTCATGCCGCACGCGCACCTCAAGCTCGCGCATGTCCTGAAGAGCCCGATCTTCGGCTGTGACGACCAAGACCTGCTGGCGCTGTTCGCGCCACGCGAAGACGAGCCGGCGCGCGGCTGGGAACGCCTGCTGCGGCTGGCCGGCCGTGCCGATTGCCCGTCCGCCCTGGCACGCGCCGCACAGCGGCTCGGTGCCTGGCGCGCGCACGCTGGCACGTTGCCGGTGCACGACCTGCTCGACCGCATCTATTGCGAAGGCGATCTCGAAGCGCGCTACGCCGCCGCCGTGCCGGCAGCGATGCGGCCGCAGGTGGCCGCCAACCTGCGCGCCTTCATGCAGCTTGCGCTGACGCAGGACGCCGGGCGCTACCCTACGCTCGCCGGATTCGTGCGCGAGCTTGCCGCCCTGGTCGACGACGAGGACGCGGCGCCGGGCGAAGGCATCGCCGCCGACGGCGCCAACGCGGTGCGGCTTTTGACCATCCACGGCGCCAAAGGGCTGCAAGCCCCCATCGTCTGGCTGCTGGGCGGCAGCGATCATCCTGTGGGCGAACATCACGCGGTGCTCGCGCCGTGGCCGCCCGCCGCGCCGCGCCCGGTGCATTTCTCGCTTTACGGCAAAAGCGCCGAACGCGGGGCCGCGCGCGAACACTGGTTCGACGAGGAAAAACAGCTGGCGGGGTGTGAATCCGACAATCTGCTCTACGTGGCCATGAGCCGCGCCGAGCAGGCGCTCATCGTTTCCGGCGACGCCGGGAAAAACGACTGGCTCGCGCGCGTCCGCGAGGCCTGGCAGCCGCTGGCCCTGCCCGCGAGTCTGCCGCCCGCCGCCGCCCGCGCGGCGCCGGATGC
>CAZOVQ010000004.1:19710-24940 GCA_964583195.1 uncultured Thiobacillus sp. | reverse complement strand
GGCGACGCGGTGCATGACACCCGACTCTTCCAGCCACACCAGCAGCAGCACCAGCGGGATCATGTAGGGAATGACGATGCCCGCCAGCCCGATGAAGCCGTCGAGTACCGCGCGCCCGATCACGCCGGAAAGTGCCGTAGGCTGCCAGGGCTCGACCCAGGCGGTGAGGCGCGCGACGGTAAGGCCGTCGAGTACGGCGCTCAATTCGAAGATGAAGAACAGCACCAGCGCGAACACGGCGAGCGTACCGACGAAGCCCCAGTGCGGATGCAGGAAAAGTTCGTCGGCCCAGCGCTGCCAGCGTGGCGGCATACCCTCGCCGCCGGGTCGGGTCACGGCCTCGAAGCAGACGGCGGCGCGGTGGTGGCGGTCGGCATGAATTTCGTCGGCCAGCGGGCGCGGCAACGCCGCATCCGCGTCGGTGCGCAAAGCGCGCAAGGCGGCTGCCTGCACGGGGAAATGCGCTTCCAGTTCCTGCACGAAGTAGTCGTCGTCTTCCGCGAGTCGCTGCGTGAGAAGCTTGTCCGGCACCGCGAACGCGACCGCCACTTCGGGTTGGCGCGCAATATCCGCGATGGTGTGCAGTTGCGCCTCGATATGTGGGCTGGCCGGGCAGGTCGGGCGCGGCGCGTGCGGCGATCCCGCCTCGCGCGCGACGCGTACCGCGGCGGTGAAGAGATCGGCCAGGCCTATGCCCATGTGCGCCACGGTCGGCACCACGGGCGCGCCAAGTTTGGCTTCCAGCGCGCGCACGTTGATGAAGCGGCGCCGCGCGCGCGCCTCGTCCATGCGGTTGAGCGCGAACACCATCGGCCGTCCCAGCGGCATCAGTTCCATCGCCAGTTCCAAGTCGCGTTCGAGCTGCGTGGCGTCCATCACCATCATCAGCACGTCGGGCGCGGCGAACGTGTGCGCAGGCTGATGTGCCTCGTGACGCGCGATGGCCGGCCAGCGGTCGCCCCAGAGCAGATATTTCAGGGTGACGTGCGCGCTCGCGTCGGGCGCATGAAAGCTGTCGAGCGCCGGCAGTTGCACCAGCGATACCTGGTCGAGCCCCACCTCGACGAGACACTCCTCGTAGGCCGGCCCGACGCCAGCCAGCCGTTCGTGCTGCGTGACCGTGCTGGACGCGGCGCGGAAGATGCTGTGCTTGCCGACGCCCGCGCGACCGACGATGGCGATACGCGGGCTGCGGCTGCCGCGCAGGCCGGGACCATGAAGGGGAAAGCTGTGGGCGGACGACTGCATGAGGAGCGGTGCTTGCGGAGGCGTATTCCGGATCGACAGGTGTCATTTTCTCACCCGGTGCGGCGATGCGTCACCCGCGCACGGACAAAAAAAACCGCCGCGCGAGGGCGGCGGAAGGATCCCGTGTCGCAGGGGAGACCTGCACGGGACGGAGGGTGGGGTCAGGCCGGCTGTGCGCTTTCGGTATGCAGTTGTGCGACGGGCCGGGTTTCGCGCTTGCCGATGGTGAAGAGATCCCACACCAGCAGGATGTAGCCGAGGCTGAAGAGATAGCCGGAAATCTGCCGCCACTTCATCGCCTGCACGAACCAGGGATGCGCCTGCGCGGCGAAGTAGCCGACCCAGGACGAACCCTCGATGGCGCGTTCGATCTGCGACTGCTCGTAGCCCGCGATGAGGAGCGCCATGGTCATGCCGATCATGCCTGCCCACAAGAAAGCCATCGACCACTTCCACTTCCAGCCGCCGGCGAGGTTGCCGCTCATCCACACGTTGCCGCGCGACTTCTGCGCCGCCAGGTAGAAGAAGGCGATGACCGCGGTGGAGTAGGCGCCGAAGAAGGCGAGGTGGCCGTGCGAGGCGGTCCACTGGGTGCCGTGGGTGTAGAGGTTGATCTGCGGCAGGGTGTGCATGAAGCCCCACACGCCGGCGCCGAAGAAGTTGCCCGCCGCCTGTGCGATGGTCCAGGCCAGCGCGGGATGGTTGCTGTTCTTCAGGCGATGTACGCCGGAATCGAACACCGCGTGCACGACCATCGCCACCAGCGGCACCGGCTCCAGCGCGGAGAAGAAGCCGCCGATGGTGAGCCAGTACTGCGGCGTGCCGATCCAGAAGTAGTGGTGGCCGAGGCCGAGGATGCCGGAACCGAACATCAGCGCGACCTCGATGTACAGCCAGGTCTCGACGATCCTGCGGCGCACGCCGAGCGTGGTGATCAGCATGTAGGCCATGATGCAGCCGACCAGCACTTCCCAGGTCGCCTCCACCCACAGGTGGATCACCCACCACCACCAGAACTGATCGACCGACACGTTGGGCGTGTAGAACATGCCGGCAAGATACAGGCCGGCCAGCGCCAGCAGGTCGAGCAGCAACACGCCGCCGATGCCGGTATAGCGCCCCTTCATGAAGGTGGCGGCGACGTTGAAGAAGAACACCACCACCGCGACGACGATGCCGATGTCGGCCCAGCGCGGCGCCTCGATGTACTCGCGGCCTTCGTTGATGAGCCAGATCGACTTCATCTCCGCCGGCCCCACCTGGATCAACAGGTACACCAGCACCACGACAACGATGGCCAGCGTGAGCACCCAGAAAATCAGATTGCCGAGCGCCAGCCCGACCACCTTGTGATCGGCTTCCTCTTCCAGCATCCAGTAGGTGCCGCCGATAAATCCATAAAGCAGCCACACCACCAGCGCGTTGACGTGCAGGGTACGGTTGACCGAAAAATCGATGACCTGGAACAGGAAATCGGGAAAGAGATATTGCAATCCGGCGAGCACGCCGAACAGCACTTGCGCGCCGAACAGCGCGAGCGAAACGGCGAAATACTTCATCGCCAGTTTCTGTCCGCCATTCAGGTTGGCGCTGTCGAAAACTCCCAGAGCTGCCATGTCGTTCTCCTTACTGTTGGGCGGGGGCGGCGGCATCCGACACAGCCGGGTCGGACTGGTCGATTGCCTTGAAGTTGTGCGGGAAGCCCAGCGTGTTGATGGCGCTCATCCACTTGAGGAAGGCGACCGTGGCGCGCGCTTCCTCCTCGGTGATGCCGAGGTTGGGCATGCGGCGGCCGATGCCGTTGTGCAGCCGGTCCTGCGGGTTCATGAGGAACTCGACCATCTGCTGCTCGCGCACTTCCTTCGATCCCCACGAAGGATCGAGCCAGGCCTTGGTGAGGTCGGGCGCATAGTAGGCGCCGTTGCCGAGCAGCGTATGGCATGCCATGCAGTTCTTGGCCTGCGTGTTGAGCTTGCCCTTGGATACCAGCGCCTCGGCCTCGGCTTCGGTGAGCTTCTTGCCGAACAGCGGCTCCTCGGGGCCGATCACCGGCACGTAACGGTTCTTCGCTTCATCGAACTGGTAATCGACGCGCTGGTTGATGATGGCATAGCCCGGCACCTGCTTGCCGCCGGCCTGGATGTACGACATGGTGTCGAAGGTCAGAAAGATCAGCATCACGAACGAACCTCCCGTGATCCAGATGGCGCTCTTGCGCCAGAGCGATGGGGACGCCCACCAGGCTTCAGTCGTCATGGTGCTTACTCCTCAGGGTTGAACAAATTGGGGGGGGTCGGGCCGGGAGACTTCAGTCCCGGGCGCGTCGTGGTCGTGGTCTTCCTCGCCATGTGTGCCCACACACAGGTGCCAGATGACGTGCGGCGCGACCAGATAGCCGACCAGCATGAGCACGACCACTCCGGTCCAGAAGCTGCTGTCGAACAGGTTGGCGGCGCGCGCGAGCAGCAGCGCTGAGACGGCGAGGCCGGCATACGCGAGATAGGCCAGCGGCATCAGCCGCGGCACATGCTTCACACGCGCATAGGCGAACAGCAGTGCGTACAGCCCACCGCACAGGATGACCAGCGCGGCGGTGAAGAACACGGTGAAGAAATCCGCGAGCGCGACAGGCTCGATCATGACCGTCTCCTGTCCGGGGCAGGCAGGCGGAATATCAGGGGTGCATGGGGGGGCATGGCGTTCTCCTCGTCAGGCTGGCAAGGCCATGCTATCGAGGCGAGACGCGCGCGCCCTTGATCCGGGTCAAGTTCCGTGCTGGCCGGATGCGCGGGTATGCGGGTTGGACGTCAGTAGAACGGGAGGGGGCGAAGCCCGACTGTCATGCCCGCAGCGCAAAACGGGCTTGCGCGCAACGGGGCTTTCGCGGCGGGGCACCGTGGCATGCGCGGCGCTTTTCCGCAGGATTCAGGCACCGACGAGGCGGGTGCGCAGGCCGTCCCACCAGCGACGGCGGTTGCCGGGCAGCGGAGTGTCGCTCTGGAGCGAAACGGGACGATCCCGGCTCAGCACCCAGCCGGGCAGCACCTTGTAGCCTATGCTGCCGCACGAGGAACCGAGGTTGTTCGGGTCGTAGATCTTGACGAGGCTGGGGTCTTCCAGCCTGTCCAGATAGACGATGCCAAGGTAGTCCTCGGTGTGATCCCGCCGCAGCAGGGCATCGATCTCGTCAAGCAGTAGATGCAACGCATCGGCGTTCAGTGTGTCGTCGGGCACTTCGGCACCCACTGCGTAGGCGTACCATCGCTTCCCGGATTCGGCCTGCAAACGCTGTTTCAGGGCATTCCAGTCTTGCCAGCGCATCAGTCCGTATAGGGTGCCGTTCAGTTTCGACTCGAATGCCGTCATGCGTTTTCCTTTCCCAACATCGACAGGAGGCGCGCTTCGCTCATCGCGCCGAGTTTGACTTGTTTGATGACGCCGCCTTCCACGCTCACGAAGGTGGGGGTGGCGGCAACGCCGAAATCGCGGGCGAGTTGCGAATGTTCGGCAACATCGATCTTGACGAGATTACGGTGCCCGCTACGAACCCGGTCGACGACCGGCGTCATGGTACGGCAGGGGCCGCAGTGCGTGGCAAAAAAATAATAGACCCGCACACCGGCGGCATCCGCTTCGGCGTCCACAGAGGCGGTGTCGGGCGCCGCCCGGCCTTGCGTGAGGCGCGCCCGCCAGACCGGCGGCAGGTAAAGAAGAGCGAACACCGCCGCCGCGAGCGACAGCAGGATGAATAAATTACCCGCTGTCATGCCCTGCCCCCTCGCCTGCAACGGCACGCTTCAGATGAACAGGCAAATGTCCGTCTCGCCCGCAAATTCGAAGAAGGTTGCAGCGCCGCCGTACTCGATGTTGTCGATGAAATCGCTGTGGTCAAAGCCGAAAAGTTCGACCGTCATCTGGCAGGCTATCATCTTCACATCGGCTTCCTGGCACAGCGCGCGCAGGTCGGGAATGGTGGCAACCC
>CAZOVQ010000004.1:7110-19681 GCA_964583195.1 uncultured Thiobacillus sp. | reverse complement strand
TCTCGTACCCCGGCACCAGCGATTGCACCGCGTTCGGAATATTCCAGTTGATGCCCTTGAACCACTTGGGGCCGAAGGGCATCTTCATCGGCATGCCGGGGTTGCCCAGGGGGCTGACCTTGAGCCCCGACAAGTCCTTGCGCAGCAGTTGCAGGCCGTAGAAGGTGAAAAACACCTGCACTTCATAGCCCAGCGCGGCGGCGGTCGATGCGAGGATGAAAGGGGGATAGGCCCAGTCCAGCGTGCCTTTGGTGGCGATGAGCGCCATTTTCTTGCTTTCCATGATGTCTCTCCTTTTTTCCTGGGGGTGGCTCAGTTCTTCCGCAGCAGGAACACAAACTCGCCACTGCTTTCGGCAGTGGAAAGCAGCTCGTTGCCGGTCTGCTTGGCGAAGGCCTGCATGTCCTTCACCGAGCCGGGATCGGTCGAACTGACTTTCAGCACCTGGCCCGACGTCAGTTCATTCAGGGATTTCTTCGTCTTCAAAATCGGCAGGGGGCAGTTGAGTCCCCTGGCGTCCAGCTCCTTGTCGAAATTCATGTGCGTCTCCTCGGGATGACCGGCTGTTTCATTAACGCGCCCAGCCGAAAATGCGCGAAAAAAACGACCGCAGAAATACTCAATCCTGCCAGGTGCGCCCTGCAAACGCGGTGTCAAGCGGCGTGTGAAACAGGTGATTCGCATAATTGCTAAGCGTCTTGACCGCAATGGCCAGCACGATTTCCAGAATGTGCCGTTCGCTGTAGCCGGCGGCGAGGAAGGCGCTCACGTCGGCCTTGTCGGGCAGGCCGCGCTTGACGACCAGGGTACGCGCGAAATCGTGCAGCGCAGCGAGTCTGGCATCGGGAATCGGCCGGCCGTCACGGATGGCGTCGGTGACCTCGACCGGCACGCCGGACATCTTGTCGGCAATGAAGCTGTGCGCGGAAACGCAATACGTGCAGCCGTTCTCGCGGCTGATCGCCAAAAGCACAACTTCCTGCTCGGCGGGGCTGAAACCCGACAGGCTGCGGAAGCGTTCATAACCGTGCACATAGGTATCAAGCAGACCGGGCGAGTTGGCCATGACGCCGTACATGTTCGGCACGAAGCCTAGTTTCGCGCGGGCCTCGCGCAGCCTGTCGGCGGCAGGCGCCTGTGCGCCCGCTTCATCGAGTGCCCCGAGGGTGAGTTTGTATTCCGCTTGCATAGAACGGCTCCTGGTTGGGTTGGGTTGGGTTGTCCGGTGTCGACTGGACCAATTGGTCCACAACATGCAATCAATACATATGAATTAGTCGGAAAATACCATCCGTCCTTACTGCAAGGCTCTCAGGGTCAAATCAATGATGCCGCGCAGGCGGGCTTCGTCCACCCCGGCCTTGCTCAGGGTCTTGAGGCCGCTCATGCCGTTGACGAGAAAGCTGGCCAGTACCGCCGGGTCGTGTCCCGCGGGTATATCGCCTTCGCCCTGCGCACGCACGACGGCATCCCGCAAAAGTGCGTGAAACCGGTCCAGACCCAGACTCACCACGCGCGCGACGCTCGGATCGCGGTCGGCGAATTCGCTGGCCGTATTGAGCAACAGGCAGCCGCGTGCTTCGCATACGCCGCGCGCTTCGTCCAGCACGCTTTCCAGGAAAACGCGGATGAAATCCATCCCGGAGGGCGACTCGGCCAGCATGGCCCTTAAAGCGGCAACCATGGTGTCGCCGTAACGACCGAGACAGCGCTCGAACAGGGCTTGTTTGTTGCCGAAGGTTTGATAGAGGCTGCTTTTCGACAAATCCATGGCGACCAGCAGATCCTGCATCGACGTGTTCTCGAAACCCTGTTTCCAGAATACGTCCATCGCCGACGCCAGGGCGGTGTCGGGATCGAACTCGAGGGGACGACCAGTCTGTGCAGCCATGTTCCATTTATGGACTAGACAGTTCATATTGTCAAGCGAGCCCGCATCCCGCCTGCCATTTCCTGGCGTGCGCCGGCGCTTCACACGGCGATCCCGTGTACCCGGAGGTAAACTGCGGCTGATGAAAGCCCTTTACTCGCTGATCGAATCTCCGTTTCATCCCGACCTGCACCACCTGTACCAGCAGCTCGGGCTTGCCGTGGAGCGTTTCGTCAGCGCGCGCGCCCTGCACCGTGCCGTTCAGAACCGACCGCCGGATTTTTTTGTGGCGGAATTCGTCTACGGCTGGGGCAACAACTACGCGGGCGCAAACCTTTCCAATCTGGACGTAACGCTGCGCATGCTGCAATGCCGGGCGCCGCAGGCGAAGGTCATCGTTTTCCTGCATCCGCGCGAGGACGCACACCTCGACAAACTGCTGGCGCTGTTCCCCGTGCATGCGGTGTTCCGCTATCCCGTCGACGAGTCGGCACTGGCCGCCGCCCTGCAAGGTGCCCCATCACTCACTCCGGATTTCGCTTCCTCATGACCCCGCCCTCCCAAGCCCCTCTCGACATCGCCCACTTCGACAGCAAGGCCCGTCAATGGGACGACAATCCCCTGTTCGTCGAGCGCGGCCACAAGATCGCGCAGGCGATACGCGAGGCGGTGCCGCTGCACCGCAGTCTGCACGCGCTCGATTACGGCTGCGGCACCGGCCTGCTGGCGTTTCCGCTGAAGGATGAACTGGGGTCGATCCTGCTGGCCGATACCTCACCCGGAATGCTGGCCGTGGCGCGCGAAAAGATCGCCGCGCAAGGTGTCCCGCACATGCGGACGGCACAGCTCGACCTGTTGACCGATCCCGTTCCGGCGGCAACCTTCGACCTCATCGTCACGGCGATGACGTTGCATCACATTGCCGATACCGACCGCATCCTCCGCGCGTTCCACGACGCCCTGAAGCCTGGCGGCCACCTCTGCGTCGCCGACCTCGACCTTGAGGACGGTTCCTTCCACGGCGCCGGGGCGGACGTGCACCCCGGCTTCGAGCGCGACAGGCTGGCTCGCCGCGTAGCCGCCGCGGGCTTCGTCGATGCGGGATTCCGTACCGTCTTCAGCATCGCCAAGACGCACGCGACCGGCACGCGCGACTACCCCGTGTTTCTGATGGCCGCGCGCCGCGCGCCCGCCTAAGCACCGGCCGGCGGATTCCCGGCCCCGGAAATCCTGTCCTGTTCCAGGCGCGAACCGATCTCCCGCCGCAAGAAGGCATGGAAGTGCATCATGCCGTCTTCCAGCGGCGACTGGTACGGGCCGGTTTCCGAGACGCCCTGTTTGTAGAGCGCGCGCCGGCCTGCGTGCATGCGCATGCAGATGTCGCGGTCTTCCTCGGCGGTTTCCATGTAGGCGGCCTGTTCGGCTTCGATGAAAGCGCGCTCGAACAGGGCGATGTCCTCGGGGTAGTAGAACTCGACGATGTTGCTGCAGGATTCGACGCCAGTGGGTACGATGGACGAGACGACCAGCACGTGCGGATACCACTCGACCATGAGGCCGGGATAGTAGGTGAGCCAGATGGAGCCGTGTTTCGGGGCCTGACCGCCGGTGTAGGCGAGAACCTGCTCGTGCCATTTCTGGTAGACGGGCGAGCCGGCCTTGGCGAGTCCACGGTTGACGCCGACGGTCTGCACCGACCACCAGTCGCCGTATTCCCACTTGAGGTCGTCGCAGGTGACGAAGTGGCCGAGGCCGGGGTGATAGGGCGCGACGTGGTAGTCCTCGAGGTAGACCTCGATGAAGGTCTTCCAGTTGCAGGCGTAGTGGTCGACCTGGACACGGTCGAGCATGAAGCCGGAAAAATCCAGGTTGTGCGCGGCCTGCATGCCGGCAAGGTCGGCGTGGACGTTGCGCTCGCCGGCGAACAGCAGCCCCTGCCAGTTCTGCAGGCCGGTGCGGTTGAGGTTGAGACAGGGGTTGCCGGGAAATTCGGGCGCGCCCATGAGCTGGCCCTGGCTGTCGTAGGTCCAGCGGTGGATGGGGCAGACGATGTTGTTCGAAGGCAGCTTGCCGCGGCCCTTCAACATGATGGCCTGGCGGTGGCGGCACACGTTGGACAGAAGCTCGATGCCGGCAGTACTGTGAACCAGCATCCTGCCGCCCTCGAACATTTCCAGCGCGTGGTAGTCGCCGGCCTCGGGCACCATGAGCTGGTGGCCGGCGTAGCCGTGGCCTTTGCCGAAAAGATGTTCGAGTTCCAGCGCGTAGATGGCCGGATCGAAATACCAGGAAACAGGAAGTTGCGGCGAAGTAAGCGACAAGGCGCTGGATTCGGCGAGATTGCTCATTGGCGCACCCTACTCAAAACCAAGCCCCCTCCAGAATGCTGGAGCGGCAAGTTGAACCCACCGGATCGAGAGCGGACAGCCTGCACCCACTCTCCCGTGCATCGCACGGGTACGGATGAAAAATCCCCGCCATTGCTGGCGGGGACGGTGTCATGATAACACGCCCCGGGTCATGGGGAAGACATAGGTTGGGCCAATTTGTTAAAGTGACGGTCTTTGCTTACGCCGGGCATCCCGATGGCCAAACCCCGCGCCGCCACGCCCCCCATGGATTACGAGACCGCGCTTGCCGAACTCGAGTCTATCGTCGCCGAGATGGAAGCCGGTCAGATGTCGCTGGACGCATCGCTCGTCGCCTACAGGCGCGGCACTGAACTCCTGACTTACTGCCGCCAGCAACTGGCCGACGCCGAGCAGCAGGTGCGGGTGCTGGAAAACGGCATGCTCGCCCCCTTCACGCCCGACACGGCCGATGAGTGATTTCGATATCTGGATGCGGGCCTGTCAGTCGCGCATGGAAACCGTGCTGGACGCATGCTTGCCTGCCGCCCACATCGCCCCGCAGCGCCTGCACGAGGCGATGCGCTACGCCGTGCTGGACGGCGGCAAACGGGTGCGTCCCCTGCTCGCCTTCGGCGCCGGCGAGGCTGTCGGCGCCGACCTGCGCTGCGTGCAGCATGCTGCGGCAGCGGTCGAGCTGATTCACGCTTATTCTCTGGTGCACGACGACATGCCGGCGATGGACGACGACGCGCTGCGGCGCGGCAAGCCGACGGTGCATGTGGAATTCGATCAGGCCACCGCGCTGCTGGTGGGTGACGCGCTGCAAAGCCTGGCTTTCGGGGTGTTGTCGGCACAGCCGTTGACCGACGACCCCGCCATGCAGTTGAAGATGCTGCACCTGCTGGCCCAGGCGGCAGGCTCGCGCGGCATGGCTGGCGGCCAGGCCATCGATCTCGCCAGCATCGGCAAACCGCTCGAACTGGCCGAACTCGAATTCATGCACATTCACAAGACCGGCGCCCTGATCCGCGCCTCGGTGCTGCTGGGGGCGCACTGCGCCGCGGCCGGCGACGCTACGCTGGACGCGCTCGACCACTACGCCAAGTGCGTCGGTCTGGCCTTCCAGGTGGTGGACGACGTGCTCGACGCGGAAGCCTCGACCGCGACGCTGGGCAAGACCGCCGGCAAGGATGCCGCCAACAACAAGCCCACCTACGTGAGTCTGCTGGGTGCGACGCGGGCGCGCGAACTGGCGCAGGAACTGCGTGCCGACGCACACCTCGCACTGGATCGTCTCGACGCGCCGGCAGAGCGCCTGCGCCAGCTGGCCGACTTCGTCGTCGAGCGTGCCTTCTGACATGAACACGCCCCTGCTCGACAGCATACGCACCCCCGCCGACCTGCGCGCCCATCCGCCTGCCGACCTGCCGAAACTGGCGGAGGAACTGCGCGCCCTCCTCGTCGATTCGGTCGCGCAAACCGGCGGCCATCTCGCCTCCAACCTCGGCGCGGTGGAACTCACGCTGGCGCTGCACACCGTGTTCGATACGCCGCGCGACCGCATCGTGTGGGACGTGGGCCACCAGAGCTACGCGCACAAGATCCTCACCGGCCGCCGCGCGGCGATGGCCGGCCTGCGCCAGGGCGGCGGCATCGCCGGCTTTCCGCGCCGCATTGAGAGCGAATACGACGCCTTCGGCACCGGCCATTCCAGCACCTCGATCTCGGCGGCGCTGGGCATGGCCGAGGCCTTCCGCCAGACCGGTTCCGCGCAGCGCGCGGTAGCGGTGATCGGCGACGGCGCGATGACCGCCGGCATGGCTTTCGAGGCGCTGAACAACGCCGGCGCGACCGACCTGCCGCTCTTGGTGGTGCTAAACGACAACGACATGTCGATTTCGCCCAACGTGGGGGCGCTCAACAATTACCTGGCGCGCCTGATGTCGGGCAGGTTCTACGCCGCCGCCCGCCGCGCCGGCGAGAAGGTGCTGTCGGTGGCACCGCCGATCCGCGAACTGGCCCGCCGCGCCGAGGAACACATGAAGGGCATGGTCACGCCCGGCACGCTGTTCGAAGAATTCGGCTTCAACTACATCGGGCCCATCGACGGCCACGATCTCGACGTGCTGCTGGATACGCTCGCCAACATCAAGCAGTTGAGCGGGCCGCAGTTCCTGCACGTGGTGACGAAGAAGGGCAAGGGCTACGAGCCGGCCGAGACCAATCCCTGCCTCTACCACGGCGTGGCGCGTTTCGATCCGGCCAGCGGCGTCGCCGAGAAGAAAAGCGGCCGGCCGACCTACACCCAGGTGTTCGGCGACTGGCTGTGCGACATGGCCGCCGCCGATGCGCGGCTGGTGGGCATCACGCCGGCGATGCGCGAAGGCTCGGGCATGGTGCGTTTCTCCGAGCAGTTCCCGAAACGCTATTTCGACGTCGGCATCGCCGAGCAGCACGCGCTGACCTACGCCGCCGGCCTGGCGTGCGAAGGCGTGAAGCCGGTGGTGGCGATCTACTCGACCTTCCTGCAGCGCGCCTACGACCAGCTGATCCACGACATCGCCCTGCAGAACCTGCCGGTGATGCTGGCGATCGACCGCGCCGGTCTGGTCGGCGCCGACGGCCCCACGCATGCCGGCAGTTTCGATCTTTCGTTCCTGCGTTGCGTGCCCAACATGTTGATCGCAGTCCCGTCCGACGAAAACGAATGCCGACAGCTTCTCAGCACCGCCTTCCTGCACGACGGCCCGTCCGCCGTGCGCTATCCGCGTGGCAGCGGCCCCGGCAGCGCCATCGCGCCCGGGCTCGAAGCGTTGCCGCCCGGTAAGGCCAGGCTTCGCCGCACAGGCCGGGACATCGCCCTGCTCGCCTTCGGCAGTCTCGTCGCCCCGGCACTTGCCAGCGCCGAAACACTCGACGCCACGGTTGCCGACATGCGCTTCGCCAAACCGCTGGACATGGAACTGCTGCGCGAGCTGGCGACCTCGCATCGGCTGCTAGTAACCCTGGAAGAAAACGCTGTTGCCGGCGGCGCCGGTGCCGGCGTGGCCGAAGCGCTCGCCGCCGAGGGAATCGGCGTGGCATGTTTGCACCTCGGTCTGCCCGACCGTTTCATCGAACACGGCGACCCGCAAAAACTGCTGGCCGATTGCGGCCTCGATTCCGACGGCATCGAGCGCTCGGTACGCGCGCGGATATCCCTATTACCCTAGTAGTTTACTCAACTATTCGCGCGGTGTAGACTCAGTCTAAACTGCAACCCGGCCCGGGATCTTCGGGGCTGGACACGAGCAAGGAGTTCTGCCATGAACCAGATATGCGATACCGCCGTTTGCATGCCGGACGTGCAAAGTTCGGCCGACACCCGGGAAATCGCCATCGACAAGGTCGGCATCAAGGGCATACGCCACCCGGTGCGGGTCGCCGACAAGAGCGGCGGCGTGCAGCACACCGTCGCCACCTTCAACATGTACGTGTACCTGCCACACAACTTCAAGGGTACGCACATGTCGCGTTTCATCGAAATCCTCAACACGCGCGAGCGCGAAATTTCGGTGGAGAACTTCGAAGGCATGCTGCGGCAGATGGTCGACCGGCTCGAGGCCGAATCGGGTCACATCGAAATGAGCTTCCCCTATTTCGTCAACAAGGCAGCGCCGGTATCCGGCGTGGAGAGCCTGCTCGACTACGAAGTCGCCTTCGTCGGCAGCATCGAAAACGGAAACTACACTCACACCACCCGCGTCGTGGTGCCGGTGACCTCGCTGTGCCCATGCTCGAAGAAAATTTCCGACTACGGCGCGCACAACCAGCGTTCGCATGTCACCGTCGCCGCGCAGACCAACGGCTTCCTCTGGATCGAAGATCTGGTGAAGAAGATCGAGGCGCAGGCGTCGTGCGAGCTGTACAGCCTGCTGAAGCGCCCCGACGAGAAATACATCACCGAGCGCGCCTACGACAATCCCAAGTTCGTCGAGGACATCGTGCGCGACGTCGCCGCCGCCATGAACGCCGAACCGCTGATCGACGCCTACGTGGTCGAAGCGGAGAACTTCGAATCCATTCACAATCATTCAGCCTATGCGCTGATCGAGCGCGACAAGCGAACCACCGCCTGACCCGCCCCTGGCCGAGCCGAACCCGCCTTTTCGTCTATGCCTCTGAACGCCCTGCTCTTCGACGTCGACGGCACACTCGCCGATACCGAACGCTATGGCCACCGCCCCGCATTCAATCGCGCCTTCGCCGAAGCCGGACTCGACTGGCACTGGGATGCCACCCTCTACGGCAAGCTGCTCGCGGTCACCGGCGGCAAGGAAAGGATGAAGCATTACGTCGATCAGTATCGGCCCGATTACGTGAAGCCGGTCTTCTTCGACGAACTGGTGGCCCGTCTGCACCAAGCCAAAACCCGGCACTACATCGAACTCGCCGCGCGCGGCGGCATTCCCTTGCGCCCCGGAGTAGCGCGTCTGCTGCGCGAGGCGCGCGCCGCCGACCTGCGGCTGGCGATCGCCACCACCACCACCCCGGAAAACGTTACGGCCCTGCTGGAAAACAGCCTCGGCCCCGGCACGCAGGCGTGGTTCGAGATAATCGCCGCCGGCGATATTGTGCCAACCAAGAAACCGGCACCCGACATTTATTTCCACGCTCTGGAAAAAATGGGACTCGCACCCGCCGAATGCCTGGCCTTCGAGGATTCCGGGAACGGCCTACGCGCCAGCCTGGGCGCCGGCCTGAAAACCCTGGTGACGGTGAACGACTACACCCTGGACCACGACTTCAGCAGCGCCGCCGTCGTGCTCACCCACCTCGGCGAGCCCGGCGTCCCGAACCAGCGCCTCGCCGGTTTCGACTCGCAGCAGACCTTTGTCGACGTGGCCTACCTGCGCGCACTGCACGCGGCGTAGGGCAGGCGGGTCGGGAGCTGCGCACAGCAAGCCCCCAGCACCTCACTGATTGTGGATCAGTGCCGCTTCCAGCGTGTTTTCCAGCAACGTCGCCACGGTCATCGGGCCGACGCCGCCGGGCACCGGCGTGATCCAGCTCGCGCGCGCCATTGCACTGTCGAAATCGACGTCGCCGCAGAGTTTGCCGTCGGCCAGGCGGTTGATGCCGACATCGATCACGATGGCGCCTTCGCGGATCCAGTCGCCGGGAATCATGCGCGGCCGGCCCACGCCCACCACCAACACCTCGGCCGAGCGCACGAAACTTTCGAGGTCGCGCGTGGCGCTGTGGCACACCGTGATGGTGCAGCCGGCGAGCAGCAGTTCCAGGCTCATCGGCCGGCCAACGATGTTGGAGGCGCCCACCATCACCGCATTCTTGCCGCGCAGCTCCTCGCCGGTGGCGCGCAACAGCGTCATGATGCCGCGCGGCGTGGACGGCCGCAGCGTCGGCATCTTCACCGCCAGCCGACCGATGTTATAGGGGTGGAAACCGTCCACGTCCTTGTCCGGGCGGATGCGCTCGATCACCGTTTCGGCGTCGATGTGCGCGGGCAGGGGCAACTGCACCAGGATGCCGTCGATGTCCGGGTCGGCGTTGAGCACGTCGATCAGGGTCAGCAGCGCGTCCTGCGTTGTGGTCGCGGGCAGGTCGTGCGACACGCTAGTGACGCCGCCACGCTCGCACGCGCGTTTCTTGTTTTTCACGTACACCGCCGAGGCCGGATCGCTGCCAACCAGAATCACCGCAAGGCCAGGCCGGCGCTTGCCTTGCGCCTCGCGCTCGGCGACCTTGTCATGAATGACGGCGAGTATGGTATCGGCCATCGCCTTGCCGTCGAGTATGCGCGCGCTCATCGGAAAATCCTGGAAGGAAAGCGGCGATTTTCCCGGAAACCCCCCGTGAGACTCAAGCGAAAATTGACCCTTGCAGTTCGCCAAGGTATAGTCTCGCCTCTCCGAAACGCGGCTGTTTAACTGGTCGCGCGGATTTCGGGGTGTAGCGCAGCCCGGTAGCGCGCCTGCTTTGGGAGCAGGATGTCGGAGGTTCGAATCCTCTCACCCCGACCACCCCGACACGCTTCGCCCGAGCAAGAATAGAGTCTCTGCCCGTAGCTCAACTGGATAGAGCACCAGCCTTCTAAGCTGGGGGTTACAGGTTCGATTCCTGTCGGGCAGGCCACCGGATTTTGCAGTTGCAGTAAGCCAGTGGTGGATGTAGCTCAGTTGGTAGAGTCCAGGATTGTGATTCCTGTTGTCGTGGGTTCGAGTCCCATCATCCACCCCATAAACAAACGGTTTCCGCGATAGCGGTTACCAACAAAAGGCCCCGGAAACGGGGCCTTTTGTCTCCGGGTGCTCGATATTTCCCGTGCTGTCCCGGCGCCCTGGTCGTTCCGGCCGCCCCGTTCAGCGAATACGCCACCGTAACAGTCTGCCGGCGGCGGGCCGGCCTGACACTGCTGCGTCGCGGCCATTGACGGCGCGCCCGGCTCCAGAGACTTCAACCGAATGCCACGGCTACCACATCCCGAAAATGTTTCGCGTAGTGCACGCTCATGCCCGCGCGGATATATTCCGGCAGCTTGTCGTAATCGCGCCGATTGGCTTCGGGCAGGATCAACGCGTGGATGCCCGCACGCCGCGCGGCGATGACTTTCTCGCGGATACCTCCGACGGGCAGAACCTGGCCGGTGAGGGTGATCTCGCCGGTCATGGCGAGCGGACGTGAAGGCTTTCTGTTTTTCGCCAGCGACAGGAGCGCGGCGGCCATGGTGATCCCGGCACTCGGCCCATCCTTGGGTGTGGCGCCTTCCGGAACATGCAGGTGCACGAAACTCTTGTCGAAGAAGGTTTCGTCGGCGCCGTAGCTCTTGAGCTGCGAAGCGATGTGGCTGTAGGCGATCTCCGCCGATTCTTTCATCACTTCGCCAAGCTTGCCGGTGAGCTTGAAGCCGCGGTTGAGGGTGTGAATCCTGCAGGCTTCGACCGGCAGCGTGGCGCCGCCCATCGCGGTCCAGGCGAGTCCGGTGGCCACGCCGATGCCGGCGAGCGGTTTTTCCTTCTCGAACACCGGCTTGTCGAGGTAAGCCTCGATTTCATTCGGCCTGATCCTGATCGGCGTGGCCGCGCCGCCGAGTATTTTCACCGCAGCCTTGCGGGCGACGCGGCCAAGCTGTTTCTCGAGTGTGCGCACGCCGGCTTCGCGGGCGTAGCCTTCGACGATCCGGCGGATCGCGGCTTCGCTGATCGTCAGTTGCCGCGTCTTCAGACCGGCACGTTCGAGTACGCGCGGCCACAGATGACGCCGGGCGATGGCGAGCTTTTCTTCGGTGATGTAGCCGGACAGGCGGATGACTTCCATGCGGTCGAGCAGGGCGGACGGAATGGAAAAATCATTGGCGGTGCAGATGAACAGCGTTTTCGACAGGTCGAAACGCACGTCGAGGTAATGGTCAAGAAAATCGGCATTCTGTTCCGGGTCCAGCACTTCCAGCAGGGCGGCAGCCGGATCGCCCTGGTAGCTGGCGCCGATCTTGTCGATTTCGTCGAGCATGATGACGGGGTTGGCGGATTCGGCTTCTTTCAGCGCCTGCACGAATTTGCCGGGCATGGCGCCGATATAGGTGCGGCGGTGGCCTTTGATCTCGGCTTCGTCGCGCATGCCGCCGACGGAGAAACGGTAGAACCTGCGCCCCAGCGCCTCGGCGATGGATTTTCCGATCGAGGTCTTGCCCACACCGGGCGGGCCGACGAGCAGCAGGATCGAACCCGACATCGCGCCTTTCATCGCGCCGACGGCAAGAAACTCGACGATGCGATCTTTCACGTCGGCCAGCCCGTCGTGATCGCGGTCGAGTATCCTGCGCGAACGTTCAAGATCCAGCTTGTCCTGCGTCACCACACCCCAGGGCAACACGGTCAGCCAGTCCAGGTAGTTGCGGGTGACGGCATATTCCGGCGAGCCGGTTTCCAGCAGCGACAGTTTGTGCATTTCCTCGTCGATGCGCTTCTGTGCATGCGGCGGCAGCGTCAGTTTCGCCAGGCGCTCGCTGAAGCTGTCGAGCTCGGCGGTCTTGTCGTCCTTGGCAATGCCCAGCTCCTTCTGAATCGCCTTCAATTGCTGGTGCAGGAAGAATTCGCGCTGCTGCTCACTCATTTTCTCATCCACCTTTTCGCGGATGTGCGACTGCAGGCGTGCGACGTCCAGTTCCTTCTTCAGCAGCACCAGCACTTTTTCCATGCGCTTCTTCAGCGCCAGCGATTCCAGAACGTCCTGCAATTCGATCTTGGAGGCGGTGGTGAGGCTGGCGGCAAAATCCGCGAGCTGCGAAGGCTCGTTCGGTCCGAAGCGGTTGAGGAAGAATTTGAGCTCTTCGGAATACAACGGGTTGAGC
>CAZOVQ010000004.1:0-7088 GCA_964583195.1 uncultured Thiobacillus sp. | reverse complement strand
GTTGATGATCGCCATCGAATAGGCACGGATTTCGTCGGAGTCCACCTTGCCTGGTTCATTAGGGTATTCCACGCGCACCTTGTAGGGCGGCGTATCGGACAGCCATTCGACGATGCGGAAACGGCGCACGCCTTCGGCGATGAACTGCATCTTGCCGTCGCTACGCACCGGGTGATGGATGCGCACGGCCGTGCCGATGCTGCGAAAATCGCCGCGTTTCACGTCATCGGAATTGTCGGGCCTGACCACGACCAGTCCAACCAGATGATGCGGCGTCTCGCCGATGGCTTCGACCGTGGACAGCCAGGGCACCTCGTTCATCAGAAGCGGCAGGGTCTGCGCGGGGAAGAATGGCTTTTCCGTCAGCGGCAGCAGATGAAGTTCGGCTGGTGGCACCGGGGGTGCCGGCAGTTGGCGCTCGTCCGGCAGGATTTCGCCTTCGATTGACGGGAGGTCGGTTCCGGGTTCACGGTGAATATCGTCGCGAGGCATGGTCCGCTCTTCGTGTCTGGCTCATGATTCACGGAGTATCGGGGTTGTTGCCGGGTTTTCAAGGTGGGGCCCTGCCCCCGGCCCGCGCGAGGCTGGGCGCAGACGAACCGGCGTATCGGGCAGAACCCGCCGCCAGGATGCGAGGATCACGGCTGCGGCAGCCTCCGGCTGTTGTTCGTGTTTGTCATTCCTGCTTCCGGTACAGGCCCCGATTCGGGCCGGACCGGTATCTCCTCGATGACATCGGGCATGCTCGACAGAATCATGAGTTCCACCCGGCGATTGCGCGCCCGGCCTTCGGGCGTGGCATTGGAAGCGACCGGCTCGCTCGCCTCACGACCGATGGCATAGAGGCGCGCCGGGTCGATGCCGTTCTCGGCGAACAGGCGCACGACGCTGCTCGCGCGCACGGCGGAGAGTTCCCAGTTGGACGGGAACTGCGCGCTCCGAATCGGCACCTCGTCGGTATGCCCGGTAATTTCGAGGTTGAAGGGCTCGCGCGCGAGTGTCGTCGCCACCGCGCGCAGCACGCCGAGCGAGGCCGGCTCCAGATTGGCTTCGCCGGGCCGGAACAGCACGTTGGCGTTGATTTCGATGGTGACGCCGCGTCGGCTCTGCACCACCCGCACCTTGCCTTCCTTCACCATCGGCCCCATGGCTTCGAGCAGTTTGTTGGCCACGTCGGTCATGTGCTCGCGCTCTTCCAGCGCCTGTTGCTGTTTGAGGGTGCGCCGCTTCATTTCGGGTGCGAGACTGCGAGTGGGATGCAGGTCGGGAACCAGCACCTCGGCCCCGGCCGGGGCCTTGCCGAAGGCGTCTCCCAGAGCGTCTGCCAGGACACGGTATTTGCTCTCGTTGACGGCGGACACGGCGTACATCACGACGAAGAAGGCAAACAGCAGGGTAATGAAATCGGCGTAGGAAACCAGCCAGCGTTCGTGGTTTTCGTGCTCGAACTCGATGCGGCGCCGGCGACGCATCAAAGATACCCCTTGAGCCTGGCCTCGATGATGCGCGGGTTGTCGCCCTGCGCGATGCCGACGAGTCCATCGCAGAGAATCTCGCGTTCGGCCACGCGGCGGGCGATGGAAAACTTGATCTTGTTGGCGATGGGCAGAAACACCAGATTGGCCAGCCCGACGCCGTAGACGGTGGCGACGAAGGCGACGGCGATGCCGGTGCCGAGCTTGCCTGGGTCAGACAGGTTTTCCATGACTTGGATGAGGCCCAGTACTGCGCCGAGAATGCCAAGTGTCGGCGAGTAGCCACCGGCGATTTCCCATACGCGGGCAGCCTGGCGTTCGGCCGTTTCGAAGCTGGCAATCTGCACGTCCAGCGTGTCGCGCAATTTGTTGGCGTCGGCGCCGTCGATGAGTAGTTGCAGTCCGGTTTTATTGTAGGGGTCGTGCGTCATGCCGACGTATTTTTCCAGCGCGAGCAAGCCTTCCGCGCGCGCAGTGTGCGACCACTGGACGATGCGGCGGATCAGGGCTTCGCTCTCGGACACGGGCGGCCGGAAGGCCTGGCGCGCCATGCTCACGCCCTTGAGGAAGACCGGCAGCGGATGATGCAGCAGCACCGCGGCCAGGGTGCCGACGACGACGATGACGAAGGCGGCCGGCTGCATCAGGATGCCAAGCTGACCGCCTTCGATCGCCTGGCCGCCGGCGATGGCGGCGACGCCGAGGACGAGCCCGATCAGGCTTGCGCGATCCATGCGTCTTCCTTGAGTTTGGCGCGCAGCCGCGCGATGGCCTGGCCGTGAAGCTGGCAGACGCGCGATTCGGAGACGCCGAACACCTCGGCGATTTCGCGCAGATTCAGCTCCTGTTCGTAATAGAGCGACATCAGCAGCTGTTCCCGTTCGGGCAGGTTTTCGATGCCGGCGATGATGCAGGCGCGCAGGTTGGCGTCGAGCAGTTGTGGCAGCGGCATGCCGGATTCGTCCGCCGGCTGTTTGTCGAGAAAGGAGTCGTCCTCGCCGGACTCGCCAAAATCCTCGAAATACAGCAGCTGGTGGCCGCGTGCGTCGTCGAGCATGCCCTGGTATTCGGCGAGCGGCACGTTCATTTCAACGGCGATCTCGGTCTCGTTCGGCTGACGGCCGAGGCGGTGTTGCAGCGACGATATGGCCCCCTCGATTCTGCGCATCGACTGACGCGCGCTGCGCGGCAACCAGTCGGCCTGTCTCAGCTCGTCGATCATCGAACCGCGGATGCGCTGGATGGCATAGGCTTCGAACTGCGCGCTTTGCGCTTCGTCGTAGCGGCTGATCGCGTCGATGAGCCCGATCATGCCTGCCTGTACCAGATCATCCTCCTCTACGCTCGGCGGCAGCCGACCCATCATGTGATGCGCCAGACGCTTGACCATGGGCATGTACTGTTCAAGCAGTTCGCCCTTCTCGTCCCTGCGGACCTTGCCGCTTGCGGTGTACACAGGGGTTCCCCTAACGGCGCCAGGCTTCGGCCAGCCGGCCACCCTGGATCACGCGCTGCATGAAGCCGCCGACGCCTTCCAGACTGGCCGCTCTCGGCCAGTGCAGGAGCCCGTCGGCAAGCCGGCGGAACTGGGAAGTCGATTGCGCAACGGGAAAGGCATTCACCACCGGGGTACGCAAACGGCCGGCGCGGTCCAGTTTTTCGTCTTCCGGAACATGGCCCAGGTAATCGACCGACACGCCAAGATAGCGGCTTGCGGTGTCGGCGAAGTTGCGCGCGGCGGCCTGTGCCTGCGCGGTGGACGCAACACGATTGAGCAGCAGCCGGAACTGGCGTTTGCCGAAATTCATCGCCAACCGCTTCACCAGGGTGTAACAGTCAGTGAGCGCGGCCTGACCGGGAGGCAGCACGATCATGATCTCGGACGCGGCGAGTCCGAGCGGCAGCGCGTCGGGGTCGGTCGCATCCTCCATGTCCACCAGTACCACGTCGACGCCGCACTGCAAGCGCTCGAAGCCTGCCGCAAGCCATGCCTGGTCGCGCGCAGAAAGCCGTCCGAGCCGGGTGAAACCGCCACCGATGGGCAGGACGCGCACTTTGTCGGAACCTTCGAGGATGAGGTCGTCCAGCGTGCAGCGTCCGGCCAGCACGTCAGACACGTCGTGCAGCGGCAAAAGCCCGAGCGCGGCAGCGGCGCCACGGCCCTGGCGATCCTGGTCGACGATGAGCACATCGCGTCCGGAATGCGCGAGCGCGGCCGCGAGGTTGGCGGTGGCCGTGGTCTTGCCGGCACCTTTCCGGCCACTCATCACGGTGATGACTTGCAGCCCGCCCTGCCCAAGCAGACGGCGCAGGCCGGCAGCCTGGTCGGTGACGAATTTATCCAAGGGACACCGCGCTTTCCGCATGCATGGTCTGACCGCTCATGGCGTAGGCAAGCTCGTGTTCGTCGAGCTGCCAGGGCGAACCGAGCGTGCGCGTCTTGAACGCGCGATGGACGAGATACTGCCGGTTGGCCAGATGCAGGTCTTCCGGCACGCGCTGGCCGGTGGCGAGGTAATGCACCCGCAACTCGTGGCGGATCGCGCAGTCGAGCACGGGGCCCAGGCTCGCGGCTTCGTCGATCTTGGTCAGGATGCAGCCGTCGAGCCCGCGGAGGCGGTAGGCTTCGACGACTTCGTTGAGCGTGTCGCCGTGGCTGGTAGCGTTCAGCATCAGCAGGCGCTTGATCGGCTGGCCTGCCTGGCACAGCATTTCCACCTGCTCGGCGACGGCCTGATCGCGCTGGCTCATGCCGACGGTATCGATCAGCACCGTGTGCTTGTTGCGTAATTCTGCCAGCGCGAGTTTCAGGTCGGCGGCATCGCGCACGGCGTGCACGGCGACGCCCAGAATCTTGCCGTAGATGCGCAACTGCTCGTGGCCGCCGATGCGGTAGCTGTCGGTGGTGAGCAGGGCCAGTTTTCCCGCGCCGTGGCGCACCACGAAGCGTGCGGCAAGCTTGGCCGTGGTGGTGGTCTTGCCCGCTCCGGTCGGGCCCATCAATGCGAATACGCCGCCTGCGTCGAGCAGGTCGGTTTCGTGTTGCATCAGCGACAGACGCTTCATCAACGCGTTGCGCATCCACGCCTGCGCGTCGGGCTCGTCGCGCGGCAGGCGTTCCCGCATCTCGCGCGCCAGCACCGCCGAGAACCCTGCCGACAGCAGGTCGCGCATCAGCGCGGCGCCTGCCGGATCGCGGCTCGGCAGGTCGCGCCAGGCCAGATCGTCGATGCGGGTTTCCAGACGGGTACGCATCGTCTTCAGTTCGGCGATGATGCTCTGGGCGATTCCGGCGCTGTCCGGGTCGGGCACGGCGACGCGCTCGATCAGCCGTCGTTTGAAGGCAACCGCCGGTTCGGCATCGGGCATTTCCCGCACCGGCACGGTTTTACGCGGGGCCTGCGCCTCGGGTGCGCGGACCGGCGGCGCTTCGGTGACCGGCGGCACCATCGAGGCAATGGCGTCTGCCGGCATCGCCAGCACCTCGACCCCGCCTTCGACCGCGCGGTTGGAAAGTATGACCGCGTCCGGCCCGAGCGCTTCGCGCAACTGGCGCATGGCCTCGCGGGATGTCTTGGCGACGATGCGTTTGACATTCATGTTGTTCCTCCTACCAGGGAAGTCACTTTGATCTGTTTGCCTTCGGGCACTTCAGCGTGCGAAAGCACCTTGAGCTGCGGCACGGTGCGGCGCAGGAAACGGGCGAGCAGCGGACGCAGCACGGCAGGCGTCAGCAACACCGGCGGATGGCCCAGGGCTTCCTGGCGCTGCGCTGTCGCCTGCGTCCGCTGCAGCAGGGTGTCGGCCAGTCCCGGCTCCATTGCCGCGCCTTCGCTGCCGGCTTGCAGGGTTTGCAGCAGCAGCCGCTCCAGCCCCTGATCCAGGGCGATGACCGGCAGCTCGCTGCTGGCGCCATAAATCTGCTGCACGATGGAACGGCCCAGTGCCACCCGCACCAGCGCGGTCAGTTCGCTCGCGTCCTGCACACGCGCGGCGTGTTCAAGCAGGGTATCGATAATGCTGCGCGTGTCACGGATCGCCACGCCTTCGAGCAGCAGGTTTTGCAGCACTTTCTGCAAAGTCGATACCGGCAGCAGCTTGGGCACCAGGTCTTCCACCAGTTTGGGCACGCTCTTGGCCAGGTGGTCGAGCAATGCCTGCGTTTCCTGGCGGCCCAGAAGTTCTGCGGCGTGTTGCGTGACAAGGTGATTGAGATGGGTGGCGACGACGGTGCCGGCATCGACCACGGTATAGCCCATGGCCTGTGCCTGTTCGCGCGTGTCGGCCTCGATCCATACCGCCGGCAGGCCGAAGGCGGGGTCTTTCGTCGGCGTACCGGGCAAGGCGGCGGCAACGCTGCCTGGGTCGATGGCGAGGAAGGCGCCGGTGCGTACTTCGCCGCCGCCGATCTCGACACCCTTGAGGGTAATGCGATAGGCGTTCGGGTTGATTTCCAGATTGTCGCGTATGTGCACGGCAGGCGGCAGAAAGCCGATCTCGCGCGCAAATTTCTTGCGGATGCCCTTGATCCGGCGCACCAGTTCGCCGTCGGCGCTGCTGTCCACCAGCGGGATCAGACGATAGCCCACCTCCAGCCCCAGCGTATCGGTGGGCGAGACGTCATCCCAGCTTGCCTCCTGCGCCTCGACAGCAGCCACGGGCGCGCTGTTGGCTTCGGGCTCGGGTGCGGCCGGCTTGCGCCCACTGCGCCAGGCCAGCCAAAGCAGTCCACCCGCCAGTACCAGAAAGGCGAAATTCGGCATGCCGGGAATCATGCCCATGAGACCGAGGATGGCGGCGGTGATGGTGAGCGCCTGGGTCTTGCTGAACACGTTGGAGAGCATCTGTCCGGCGATGTCCTCTTCGGTGGAGACGCGGCTGACGATGATGCCGGCGGCAATCGAAATCACCAGCGCGGGTATCTGCGCCACGAGTCCGTCGCCGATGGCGAGCAGGGTGTAGTTGGCCGCCGCGTCGGCAAGGGAGAGATCGTGCTGCATCACGCCGACGACGAAGCCGCCGATGATGCTGACCAGCAGGATCAGGATGCCGGCGATGGCGTCGCCGCGCACGAATTTCGAGGCACCGTCCATCGAGCCGTAAAAATCCGATTCCTGTGCGATCTCGGCGCGGCGGCGGCGCGCCTCGTTTTCGTCGATGAGGCCGGCGTTGAGATCGGCGTCGATCGCCATCTGCTTGCCCGGCATGGCGTCCAGGGTGAAGCGCGCGGACACTTCGGCGATGCGGCCGGCACCCTTGGTGATGACGATGAAGTTGATGACGACCAGGATGACGAAGACGATGATGCCGACCGCGTAATTGCCGCCGACGAGAAAATGGCCGAAGGCCTCGATCACCTTGCCCGCCGCGTCCGGCCCGGTATGACCGTGCATCAGCACCACTCGCGTGGAAGCGACGTTGAGCGACAGGCGCATCAGGGTGGAGAGCAGCAGCACCGTCGGAAAGGCGGCGAAATCAAGCGCCTTCCGGGTCGACAGGCTGACCAGCAGCACCATGATGGAAAGCGCGATATTGAAGGTGAACAGCATGTCCAGCGCCAGCGGCGGCAGCGGCAGCACCAGCATCGCCAGGATCAGGACGATGAAAATCGGC
>CAZOVQ010000003.1:0-26780 GCA_964583195.1 uncultured Thiobacillus sp. | reverse complement strand
AAAAACCCTGAGGCGGAAGCTCAATGAAGCCCTCCTTGCCATCAAGATCGAACACGCTCTATCCAAAGACGAAATCCTCGAGCTTTACCTCAACCATATCTACCTTGGGCAACGCGCATATGGCTTTGCGGCTGCGGCTCATATCTATTTCGGCAAGCCGCTGGAAAACTTGAGCATCGCCGAAGCGGCCATGCTCGCGGGCCTGCCCAAGGCGCCTTCCCGTTATAACCCGGTAGTCAATTTCCCGCGCGCGAAGGCGCGGCAGGAATACGTCCTCAGGCGCATGCTCACCCTCAAATTCATCGATGAACCCACCTGGCGGGCCGCCGTGGGACAAAAGCTGGCGATCCGGCAGGCACGGCCGCTGACCGACGTGGCGGCCGATTACGCCGCCGAGATGGTGCGTCTGGCGCTGTTCGAGCAATACGGCGAGTCGATTTACCGTTCCGGCCTCAAGGCCACGACCACGCTCAAGCGCGCGCAGCAGGCAGCCGCCAACCGGGCGGTCTGGCTGGGCATCGCGGATTACGATCGGCGCCACGGCTATCGCGGCCCGGAGAAGCAGGTCATCCTGCCCGCTGACAAGGCTGGCCGCGCCGCGTCTATTGCAGCGGCGCTGGAAGATCTCTCCCCGGTCGCCGACATGCTGCCGGCGGTGGTACTGAGCGTCGCGCCCAAGGAAATCCACGTCCGCCTGCAGGACGGAACCGGCGTCGTGATCACCGGCGCGTCGCTGAAATGGGTGGCCCAGTGGACGGCCGGCCGGAAAGACCGCCGATTCATGCCCGGCGCAGTGGTGCGCGTGCAGCCCGGCGGTGCCGGTGAGCGGTGGCGCCTCGCGCAACTGCCCGAGGTCGAAGCCGCGCTGGTCGCACTCGACCCGCAAAGCGGCGCCATCACCGCGCTGGTCGGCGGTTTCGATTTCAACCGCAACAAATTCAACCACGCGACCCAGGCCTGGCGACAGCCGGGGTCGAGTTTCAAGCCCTTCATCTATTCGGCCGCGCTGGAAAAGGGCTATACCCCGGCGACGATGGTCGACAACATGCCGCTCGCGCTCGCCGCCGAGGAAGCCGGCGGCACCGCATGGGAACCCAAGAACTACGATGGCAGCACCAGCGGCCCGGTGAGCCTGCGCAATGCCCTGACCCAGTCGCTGAATCTGGTGTCGATCCGGATTCTCCAGGGCATAGGCCCCTACTACGCGCGGGATTACATCCGCCGCTTCGGCTTCGATCCGGCACGCCACCCGCCCTATCTCACCATGGCGCTGGGCGCTGGCAGCGTCACGCCGCTCCAGCTGGCCGCGGCCTATGGCGTGTTCGCCAATGGTGGTTTCGCGGTCAAGCCCTATCTCATCGACCGCGTCACCGACAAGAGTGGCCGTGTGCTCATGCAGGCCAGTCCGCAGGTGGTCGGCAAGGACGCGCCGCGCGTGATCGACCCCCGCAACGCCTGGCTGATGACCCACATGATGCAGGACGTGACCCGACGGGGAACCGCGGCGCGCGCCGGACAGCTCGGTCGCAGCGACATTGCCGGCAAGACCGGCACCACCAACGATTCCATCGACACCTGGTTCGCCGGCTATACGCCCGATCTGGTGGCGATTTCCTGGATGGGCTATGACCAGCCGCGTTCGCTCGGACGCGGCGAAACCGGCGCGCGCTCGGCCCTACCGATATGGATAGACTTCATGGGTGATGCGCTCAAGGGCACGCCGCAACAAACCTGGCCGATGCCGGCCGGCATCGACCCCATCCAGATCGACCCGGAAACCGGTGTACGCATGTCGCAGACGGCGCTCGGTGAAGTCCTCGACAACACGCTCGGTAGCGGAACGGCAGGCACGACCGAATATTTTTATCGGGAGTTTCCACCGCCCGAGGCGTTGCCGCCCGGATGGCGCAGCAATTCGGAAGCGCCCTCTTCCGGGACCGTTGCGGAACCTGCACCATGAAGCAGCATGACATGCGGCGCCGCATCGCCCATGCGGCAGCCCGGCTTCTGGCCGAAGACGGCAGCCTCGACTATGGCAACGCCAAACGCAAGGCGGCGCGGCAACTCGGCGTGTCCGAGCGCGGCGGCCTGCCCGACAATCAGGAAATCGAACAGGCCTTGCGCAGTTATCAGGCGATCTATCAGGCGGACGAGACGCGCGCGCTGCTGGCAAGGCTGCGCCAGACCGCCATCGAATACATGGAACGCCTCGCGCCGTTCGACCCGCATCTCACCGGCCCGGTGTTGAACGGTACCGCCGGCCCGAACACCGACATCCATCTGCAACTGTTCACTGACGACCAGAAAGACGTCGAATTTCTCCTGATGCGCCTGGGATCGCCCTATCAGGCGAGCGAACAGCGTTCCGCCGATGCCGCGGCGCGCAGCTATCCGCGCTTTCTGATCGATGATCCGCGCGCAGCGATCGATCTGACCGTCTATCCGGCCGCCGAGCTGCGCGGCATGAAACGCACGCTGCCCGACGGCAGCCCGCGCCGGCTCCGTTTGCCGCAGGTGCGCGCACTGGTTTGAGTTTCACTTTTCGCGGGTTCCCAATTTTGGCACGAATGATGCTGAAATCCGCCCACGCTTCCCATACATCGAACGGCCGTGATCCGCTTCTTCCGACATTACATTCCGCTGAACCTGCTGCTGCTGGTACTGACCGAGGCGCTGATCCTCGGCGGCGCCCTCTATCTGGGCGTCAGCGCGCGCTTCACCGACAGCGTCGGCCTGCCCGACGAATTCCAGCCGCTGCTGCCCAAGGCGCTCACTTTCACCCTGGTGATGTTGGGGCTGATGACGGCCAGCGGCCTGTACGACCTGGAATCGCAGAGCGGCGTCCGTGCCATTTTGCACCGGCTCGGGATCTCCTTTGGCCTCGGCCTGGTGACGATGAGCCTGTTGTTCTATTTCTTCCCTTCGCTGCTGCTGGGGCGCGGTGCCTTCCTGCTGTCGTTCGGCCTGGCACTCCTCGGCATCTTTTTTTCGCGCGCCCTGTTCCTCCGCTGGGCCCGTGCCGGCGCCCTGAAAACGCGCGCGCTGGTGATCGGCACCGGCAGCCGTGCGGCGCACGTCGAAGCGCTCATGGCGCGGCGGGGCCATACCAGCAACACCCAGGTCGTCGGCTACCTGCCCATGGGCGGCAGTCATCATTTCGTCGATCATGCCCGCATTCTCGACACCCGGGAATCGCTGCCCGAGCTGGCCAGCCGGCTGCAGATCGGCGAAATCGTCCTGGCCGTGCGCGACCGCCGGGACGGCGGCATGCCGGTACAGGCCCTGCTCGAATGCAAGCTGCGCGGCATCCGCATTCTGGAGCTGTCCAGTTTTTTCGAGCGCGAAAACGGCCACCTCCAGCTCGATTCGATGAACGCGAGCTGGATGATCCTTGCCGAAGGCTTCACCCAGGGCATGCTGCGCGACACGGTGAAACGCCTGTTCGATCTGCTGGTGAGCACGGCCCTGCTCGCCGTCAGCCTGCCGGTCATGGCGCTGACCGCGCTTCTCGTCAAGCTGGAAAGTCACGGCCCCGTGCTTTATCGCCAGGAACGCGTGGGACAAGGCGGGCGCAGCTTCACCATCTTCAAATTCCGCAGCATGTGCGTGGACGCCGAAAAGGACGGCAAACCGCGCTGGGCCGGCCAGAACGACAGCCGCGTCACGCTCGTCGGCCGTTGCATCCGGCGTACCCGCATCGACGAATTGCCGCAGATATTCAACGTGTTCTTCGGCGAAATGAGCTTCGTCGGCCCACGGCCCGAAAGGCCGTATTTCGTGCGGGACCTGACGCAGAAAATCCCCTATTACGGCGTGCGGCACACGGTCAAGCCCGGCATCACCGGCTGGGCCCAGGTGCGCTACCCTTACGGCGCCACCGATGAGGATGCCATGCACAAACTTCAGTACGACCTGTATTACGTGAAGAACCACAGCCTGTTCCTCGACCTGTCTATCCTTTTCCAGACCGTGCAGGTCGTGCTCTGGGGCAAGGGCGTGCGCTGAGTCCGAGCGGCCCGCCCATGCTGCACCTGATCCTTCTTTCGGCCGCCATCGGCTATGGGCTGGCGGCGCTGGCCTGGCTGGCGCTGGCCGGCCTCATCGTCGCCGGCTGGCGAAGCCGGCCGCAGGGCCGGCTACTGCTCGCCGCCGCCGCCCTGACCGCACTCTGGGGGGCGGTCTTTTCCGCCTTCGCCTGGCAGCAACGTCCGCCGGAAAGCCTGCGCATCCTCGAAGTCGTGCGCATCGGCACCTGGCTTGCCCTGCTGCTGCACATCCTGGCCTTGCGCCTGCCCGCGGGGGCCCGCCTGCCCGCGCCGCTGCGGGCGATTCGCGCCCTGGCCGCGCTGCTGGCCGGCATCCTGATCATCGCCAGCTTCTTCGCCGCGGAGGCGCTCGACGCAGCCGAATGGGTAATGCCGGTGGGACTGGTGCTGCTCAACGTTCTGGGGCTGGTACTCGTCGAGCAGGTCTACCGCGGCGCCCGACAGACCGACCGCTGGGCGATCAAGTTTCTCTGCCTGGGCCTGGGCGGGCTGTTCGTCTACGACCTGTATCTCTACGCCAACGCCGCCCTGTTCCAGGCGCTGGATGCCCACGTCTGGGCCGCGCGCGGTTACGTCGGCGCGTTGGTCGTGCCGCTGATCGCGGTGTCGGCCGCGCGCAATCCGGAATGGGCCGCGCCGGTCAGCCTGTCGCGCAGCATGGTCTTCCACACCGCCAGCCTCCTGGGGGCTGGCATCTATCTGCTGCTGATGGCCAGCGCCGGCTATTACCTGAAAATTTTCGGCGGAGAATGGGGCGACCTGCTACGCAGCGTGTTCGTCTTCGCCGCCGCCCTGCTGCTGGTGCTGCTGCTGGTGTCCGGCACCCTGCGTGCCCGGCTCCGAGTATTCCTGTCCAAGCACTTTTTCAGCTATCGCTACGACTACCGTGAAGAGTGGCTGAAGTTCACCCGCACCCTGACCGAAGGCCAGCCGGGCGAGCAATTGTGCGAACGCGCCGTCGAAGCGCTCGCCCGCCTGGTCGACAGCCCCGGCGGCGCCCTGTGGCTGCGCGAAGGCGAAACCTGCCTGCGTGCGACCCACTGGAACTGGGCCGATATCCAGGGCGCGGAACCGGCCGATTCGGCTTTCGTGGCATGGCTGGGCAGCCGGCAATGGATAGCCGATCTCGACGAAATGGCAGCACGACGCGACCGTTACGACGGCCTGGCTGTGCCCGACTGGCTGCGTCAGGCGGAAGACGCCTGGCTGGTGCTGCCGCTCATGCTGCACGACGAATTGCTGGGCTTCGTCGTGCTGAAGCACTCGCTCGCCGGCGTGACGTTCAACTGGGAAGTCAGCGATCTCCTTAAAGTCGCGGCGCGGCAGGCGGCCGCGCATCTGGCGCAGATGCGGGCGGCCAACCAGCTCATCGTGGCGCGCCAGTTCGAGTCTTTCAACCGCACCACCACTTTCGTCATCCACGACCTGAAGAACCTGGTCGCCCAACTCTCGCTGCTGCTCGCCAACGCCGAAAAACACAGGCACAACCCGGATTTCCAGGCCGACATGCTGGAAACGGTGGAAAACGCGGTGGCCCGCATGAACAAGGTGCTGGCCCAGTTGCGCCGCAGCGGTGGCGAAGCGCCGGAATCCCTGCCGCTGGCCGAGGTGCTGCGGGAAGCCGCCGCCAGCAAGCAGGCGTTCAGACTCAAACCCGTGCTTGAACTGCCGCCGCCGGGACTGCGCGTGCGCGCCGCGCGCGAGCGGCTCGCACGCGCAGTCGGCCACCTGTTGCAAAATGCGCTCGAAGCGACACCGCCGGAAGGCCGGGTCGTCGTGCGCGGTTTTGCCGAGGGCGCGACCGCCATCGTCGAAATCGAGGACAACGGCTGCGGTATGAGCGAGGACTTCATCCGCACCCGGCTCTTCGCCCCTTTCGACTCGACCAAGGGCGCGGGCATGGGCATCGGCGCCTACGAATGCCGCGAAACCCTGCGCGCGCTGGGCGGCAACATCGAGGTCGACAGCGCGCCAGGCCGCGGGACGCGCTTCCGGTTGAGCCTGCCGCTGGACGATACTATGCAACGAGGAGACATTGCATGAGCGATGCCAAACAGAAAATCCTGCTGGTGGAGGATGACCCGGGCCTGCAGAAGCAGTTGAAGTGGAGCCTGTCCGACTACGATCTCGTCGTCGCCGACGACCGCGAAGGCGCGGTTGCACAATTGCGGCGCCACGAACCGCCGGTGGTGCTGCTCGACCTCGGCCTGCCGCCCGACGCCGACGGCGCGACCGAAGGGCTTGCCACGCTGCAGCAGATTCTCTCGCTGGCGCCCGCCACCAAGATCATCGTTGTCACCGGCAACCTCGACCGCACCAACGCCGTGGAAGCGATCCGTCTCGGCGCCTACGATTTTTTCCACAAACCCTTCGATCCCGACGTGCTCGCGCTGATGATCGCGCGCGCGCTTCACGTTCACGCGCTGGAGCTCGAGAACCGTCAGCTCATCGCCCGACAGGGCGGCTCGCCGCTCGCCGGCCTCATCACCGCCAGCGGCGCGATGCTGAAGGTCTGCCGCACGGTGGAAAAGGTCGCGCCCGCCAACGCCACCGTGCTGCTGTTGGGGGAGTCGGGCACCGGCAAGGAAGTGCTGGCGCGCGGCGTGCATGCGCTGTCGCCGCGCGCCGGCAAGCGTTTCGTCGCCATCAACTGCGCGGCGATTCCGGACACGCTTCTGGAATCCGAACTCTTCGGTTATGAAAAAGGCGCGTTCACCGGCGCCGCCAAGCAGACCATCGGCCGCATCGAATACGCGAGCGAAGGCACGCTCTTCCTCGACGAAATCGGCGACCTGCCGATGCCGCTCCAGGCCAAGCTGCTGCGCTTTCTGCAGGAACGCGTGATCGAGCGGCTGGGCGGGCGCGGCGAAATTCCGGTCGACGTGCGCGTGGTCTGCGCCACCCACCGCGATCTTTCGGACATGATCCATGAAGGCAGTTTCCGCGAAGACCTTTACTACCGCCTGTCCGAAATCGCCATCAGGATTCCCCCGCTGCGCGAGCGGCCGGGCGACGCGGTGCTGCTGGCGCAAGCCTTTCTTGAACGCTACGCGCGCGAGCTCGGCCGCAGTCTCAAGGGGTTTACCGCCGACGCGCTGCTTGCCCTGGAAACGCACGACTGGCCCGGCAACGTGCGCGAAATGGAAAACCTCATCAAACGTGCCGCGATCATGGCCGACGGCACCCAGGTCACCGCCGCCGACCTCGGGCTCGAAGCGGCACACGCCGAGGCGCAGCCGTTCAACCTGCGTCAGGCGCGCGAAAACGCCGAACGTCTGGCCATCGGCCGCGCGCTCGCGCACAGCGACGGCAATATCGCGCAGGCGGCAGAACTGCTCGGCATCACCCGGCCGACGCTGTACGACCTGATGGCGAAGATCGGGATGAAATAGTGCCGCGGAGCAAGCCCAGCAGGGCCGGCATCAACAGCAGTTCGAACACCTGTCCGGCCAGGAGGCCGACTGCGCAGAGCACGCCGAAATGCGCGGTCGGACGGAAGTCCGACAGCCCCAGCAGACTGAACTGCGCGATCAGCACCACCGAAATGGCGATCACCGCCCGGCCCGAGCTTTCCACACTGCGGATGATGGCGAACACCGGGCTGACGCCGTGCTTCAGACGGTGCTGATAGCCATGATAGAGATGGATGGTGTCGTCCACCGTGATCCCCAGGATGACGCCCGCGATCAGCACCGTGGCGACGTCGAGCCAGATGCCGAACGCGCCCATGATGACAAAGATGAAAAACAGCGGCGCAAGATTGGGCACGAGGCAAATGAGTGCGCCGCGCAGCGAGCGGAACAGGATCGCGATCAGGATCAGGATTTGCAGGAAGGCCGAGACGAAGCTCTTGAGCTGGCCTTCGACGATGCGATCCTCCTGGTCGGAAAACAGGCGTCCGTAGCCGGCGAGTTCGACCTCGACGCCTTCGATGCCCTGGCGTGCGACATGCGCGCGGATGCGATCGATGACCGCGCCGATTTCATTGGCGCCGTGCACATTGAGGCTCAGCGTCATGCGCGCGCGACGGAATTCGCGGTTGACCAGTTCGTACAGGTCGGTGCCGTCGTAGATCAGCAGCAATTGCTCGACCAGCCGGCGTTCGGTCGGCAGGGCGTTTTCGCCCATTTCCTCGCCACTGAAGGCGCGGTTCATTTCCTCCAGCATGTCGACCAGTGAAATCGCCCGGTCCACCTCCGGCTGCCGTTCGACCCAGCGTTGCAGCGCCGCGATCTGCGCCAGGCGCTCGGGCGATTTGAGACTATCCCGTACCTTGCCGGTAAAAATGATTTCCAGGCCGGTGATGCCGGACAGCTTCGTTTCGATCTCGTCGGTGCCGCGGCTGATGCTGTGCTCGGGGGCAAAGAATTCGATCAGGTTGGATTCGACCTTGACCTGCATGGCCAGCGGAATCGTCGCCAGCACGGCCAGCAGCGTGCCGCCCAGCACCCATTTCGCATGCCGCAGGCTGAATACCGCCACCGCAGCCGCGATGCGGCGCGCGTGCGCCAGACCGGAGCGGCGGCGTGGCCAGCGCGGCGTATCCCATTGCAACAGGATAGGCGGCACCAGCACGAACACGACCAGAAAAACCATCAGGGTGCCGATCGCGCCCGATATGCCGAACGCCTGCACTGGCGGAATCTCCACCCACAAGAGACTCAACAGGCCCGCACCCGTCGTCAGCACGTTGAACAGCCCCGGCTTCAGGGTTTCCGACAGCGCCCGACGAATGCGCAGCGGGCGCGGCAGCAGGGCAATGCGCGCACGCTGGATCGCCGCGTACAGATGCAGCAGCGTTGCGACCGTATAGGCGGCCATCAACGTCGGGATCATGGCGGTGATCGGCGTGTAGGGCTGGCCAAAGAGTGTCAGACCCGCCACGCTCGCCGACACCACGGCGCCCATCGCCAGTCCGCCGATCACGACCGGCCGCACCCGCCCGACCACCCAGGCGAGCAGTGCCAGACCGATCGCCGCGGTCAGGGGAATGAAGATCGCACTGTCGCGCCACAGCGAGCGCAGCTCCTCGACAGTCTGCGCGACCGAACCCGCGGTCGCCGCATGCACCGGCTCCAGCCCCTCCTTGGCGATTGCCCGCTCCAGCGCGAGCTGAATATCGCGTTTGGCGAGGCTCTCCTTGAGATGGACGGGGCGCACCACCAGCGCCACCGCCCGCCCGTCGCGCGACGCCAGCAGGCCCGGGGCGAAGGTATCGCCCAGCACGCGCGCGCGCCACTCGGCAGGCGAGCGCGACGCCAGCGCCCCGGCGTCGACCAGCGGAGACACGGCGAAGCCGTCGTCGGTGGCCTCGATGTGCTCGACCGTCGTCAGTGTCAACACGCGGTCCACCGTGGGCAGGGCACCGAGGGTTCGGGCGACTCGGTCGAGCGACGCCAGGAAGGCCGGCGTATAGATCTTGTCACCTTCGAACAGCGCGATCAGCGCCTCGTCGCCGGGGAATTCGCGGAACAACGATTCACGCAGGAGAATGATAGGCGCATCCGGCGGCGAATAGATGTCGCCGGCGTTGTTGAAGTGGATTTTCAGGAGAAAAGGCAGCGACGTCAGCTGGATGCCGAGCAGGAGCACCAGTGCCAGCCAGGGCGGCAGCATGCGCCGCCCCTCGATCCAGGATTTCAGCATCGCAGCGGTCTCAGAAGCGAGTGCGCAGTCCCAGCGTAATCAGCGAATGGTCTTCCTGGAAACCGCCCAGGGTGCGCCCCTCGCCTTCGAAATAATGTCCCGCCAGATACAGCTCGTGCGGCTCCCAGCCGACATAGCTCAGGCGCGGCCCGAGATACCAGTCTTCGACGTTGATACCGGCCGCGAAGCGCAGCGATGCGCGCCAGCGCCCGTTGCCGAAAGGTTTCTCGACCTCGCCGTTGGCGCCGTAGTATTCGTTGAGTTCGAGCGTACCCTGGCGGGTATCGAGACTGTGCGCGACCAACTGCAGATTGACCCGGGTGTCGCCGCCACCGGGAAAAAATTCGGCCGCGCCCACCCAGTCGAACGACTCGCCCTTGCGCATGGCGGCATCCGGACGGGTGAACGGCACATCGTCGGTGTAGCCGAATTCCATGCGCCAGACGACTCCGCCGCGCGCCATTTCCATGTCGGCGCCGACGAAGGTGTTGTAGGGATGCACGGCGGTCAGCGCCAGCGTCGCCGGATCGAGCCGGTAATACGGCAGGGACTGGCGGGTGCGCGCTAAGGTCAGGCCGACATCGGCGAACGCGCCGCTCTTCGTCAGGCGCACCGCGCCGCCGCCGCTGCCGTGCTCGTCTTCGTCCACGCGCGCAACCCCGACCAGCGCGGCGACTGCGGGGCCGGGTTCGAGGCCGACGATGCGGCCCGAAGTGCGGTTGATCGGACTCCAGACACTTTCGATATCAGGCAGTTGCGCCGCCCGGAACAGGGGCAGCGCGACCGCGTCGAGCTTGTAATCGCCGAAATTCTGCTCCCATCGCAGCGCCAGCTGCGCGCGCCGCCGGTCGGCCAGGTCGTCGAGCGAGAAGCGTGTGAGATCGACGCGACTCACCCGATCGGCGAGCGGTACCTCGTCGACCCGCCCCCAGACGATGGTCTGCGCGCCCAGGGTCAGGCGGGTGTCGCCGCTGCGGTAGCGAACGTAGGTGTCGGTGTAGTCGGCCAGAATTTCGCTGTGGTCGGCGCGGCCGCCAGCCTGATCCAGGCCGTCCAGGCGCGCACCGGCGCGGAATTCCCAGGCGCGGCCCGGCTGCCAGGAAACGAAGGCGCTGGCACGCAGCGTGGAATAGGTATCGGCCTCCGGGGTGTTGTCGGGCAGAACGCCGCCTTCGAGCAGCAGATCGTCCGCCCCCCATTTCAGCGCATGCGCGGAAGCGCGCGCCGCGGTCTTGCGCAGGCGCGCGGCAGGCGCCGGCAGCTCATCGGCCACGGCCGGCGCCACGCTCTCGACCGGCGCCACGGCCGAGCTGCGCGACCGTGCGCGCGGCGGTGGCAGATCGTCCGGCGCATCCTGCATACCGGCGGCAGGCGGCGTCTCGGCCACGGCCGGCGCCACGGTTGTGGCCGGCACGGCAGGCGCAGGCATCCGGCGCAGCCGCGCACGCGGTGGCGGCAGATCGTCCGGCGCATCCTGCATTCCCGCGGCAGGCGGCGTCTCGGCCGCCCTGGCGGCAGACGTGACAAACAGGGCAAACCCCAGGCAGAGGAGCAGGATTTTCATGGGCGGTAATCCGATTCCAGGCGCTCGTCGGCGAGCGTCTGTGTGGTGAAAAGGCTGGCGGGCAGTTTCTGATCGTACATGGCGACATCGACCACCATGCGGGTTTCGTGTCCGCTTTCGAGGTCGATCATGCGGCTGTCGGTGAGCGTCCAGTAGCCCTGATTGCGCGCCTTGCGGCGCAGCAGCCAGCGTTTGGAAGGTGCGTCGCCGCTTTTTTCATAGTAATCGACGCGCTGCGGAATCGCCGTCGCCGGGTCGATCCAGCTGATGCGCCTGGCATAGACCGAATCGGCGGAATCGAGCGCAACGCTTTCCAGCACGTCGCAGAGGATGCCGTTTTCCATCTGTTTGCCGAGCAGGCGGTGACGGTCACGCGAGGGTTTGCGCTCCTGCAGATCCTCGAAATACAGGTCGGAGCCGACGAAGCGCCCCCCCTTGCGGTTGCCCGAAATCCGGCGCACCCGGTCGAGCGCGGGCAGGTAGAGCCATTGGTCGCTGCCGCCATCCGCCTTGTCGATGCTGAGCAGTCCCGTCCCGGCAATGTCTTCCGGATAGAGGAAGCGGATCAGGTTGGCGGTCTCGCCCCCGGCCCGGTCGAGCCGGTAGGTGACAATCTCGCGGATGCGCGGCGCATGCCCCTTCTCGGTCAGCACCATGCGGCCGAGCGTGACGAGATCGCGGCCGTTCGGACGGTCGTACACCCGCTGCGCCAGCGCCGCCGCCTCGTCCGCGCCGGCGGCAGGTAAAGGCAGAGCCAGGCACAGCAGAAGTCCTGCGATCATCCGGCACAAGCGCCTTGCATGGTTCGGTTTTTGCTGGTACGGTTTTTGCTGGTACATGGTGCGCGTCGGTCGGGAATCGCTCATCGTCAAGTTGTATCGTTAATATCGGCAAAATTTCCGGAAAATGTTGCGGTAATTTCCGCACACCGGCCGATTTTCCAACACTCCGGTCACTGAGCCCATGCGATTATTCCACCTGCGCCGCCACCGACCAAACCGTCTGTTCGCAGCCGCCCTGCTCGCAGCGATCCTGCAGGGCTGCGGCGGCGACAACCCGGACACGCTGGTGGCGCAGGCGCGCCACAGTCTCGAAGCCGGCGACCCCCAGACGGCCGTCATCCACCTCAAGAATGCCATTGCCCTGGACGACAGGCATGCGCAGGCGCGTTTCGAACTGGGCAAGCTCTATCTGCACCAAGGCGACGCGGCCTCCGCGGAAAAGGAACTGCGACGCGCGCGCGAAGCCGGCCAGCGCGCCGACGCGGTCGACCCGCTGCTGGCGCAGGCCGTCCTCCTGACGGGCGAATTCCAGCGCGTGCTGGACGAATTTCCCGTCCCGGCGGAAAACGAGGCGAGCTTCGTGCCCATGTCGGTCGCACGCGCCAATGCCCTGCTCGCCCTGAATCAGATTCCTGCAGCCCGACAGGCGCTCGAACGCGCCGGCAAACTCGCCCCGGCCGATGCCGGCATTGGCCTCGCACGTGCCCGGCTGGCGCTCGCCGAGAACGACCCGGAGCGGGCGCTCGCCAGCGTCGGCGAGGTGCTGCAGACCGATTCCGCCAACCGCGACGCCTGGCTGCTGCAAGGTTATCTGTTGCGCGTGCTGCACCGCCCCGAAGCGGCGCGAAAGGCCTATCTTTCCGCTCTGGAAGTCGATCCCGGCCACGTCGGCGCCCGCCTGGCACTGGCCGACCTCGCCCTCGGCCGCAACGATCTGGCCGAGGCACGCAAGGAAACCGACACTGTGCGCAAGACCGCGCCGAACAATCTCCAGGCGCGCTACGTCGCCGCGCTGATCGACTTTCGCGAGCATAAGATCGAAGCCGCCCGCGACCAGCTCGCCGCCGTCCTGAAGGCGGCGCCGGATTACGGCCCGGCCCTGCTTCTGTCCGGCTGGGTCGAATACGCCCTGGGCAATTTCCAGACCGCCGAAACCCGGCTCAACCAGGTCATCAAGTCGAAAAACCGCTCGACGCCCGTTCTGCGCCTGCTCGCCGCCACCCAATTGCGCCTCGGCCGGCCGGACGAAGCGGCGCGCACGCTCGCGCCCGCGCTGCGCGAGGCGGCGCGCGACCCCGGCGTGCTCACCCTGGCTGGCGAAATCGCCCTGGCCAAGCGGGATTACGCCGAGGCGGCCCGGCATTTCGAGACCGCCACGACGCTCGCACCGAACAACGCGGCCCTGCGCACTCAGCTCGGCGTGGCACGCATGGGGCTGAACGACCCGCGCGCCACTGCCGATCTGCAAGCAGCCGCCGGAATGGAAGGCGGCAGTAATCGCGCCGACACGATATTGCTGTTCGACCGGTTGCAACGGAAGCAGTACGCCGCCGCACTTGCCAGCGTCGCCGCGCTCGAACGGAAATCCGGCCCCAGCGCACTCAACTGGAATTACCGCGGCATTGCCCAGATCGGTCAGGGCAAATCTGGGCTTGCGCGGGAAAGTTTCACGGCGGCGCTGAAACTCGACCCCGGCTTTTTCCCCGCCGCCAGCAATCTGGCTGCGCTCGACCTGCTGGACAAAAAGCCCGAGGCCGCGCGCCAGCGTTTTGCGGCAATTCTCAAGGCCCGCCCCGGCCATTTCGACGCCCTGATGGCTCTGGCCGGGCTGGCGCTGCGTACCGGCGACGACAAAGCCTACGTCGACTGGCTCGAAAAGGCGGCGAACACCCACCCCGGCCGGATCGAGCCACGCATCGCACTCGCCCGCCATCTGCTCGCACGCGGCGACAAGGACAAGGCACTCGCGCGTGCCCGCGAGGCGCTCGACGCGCAACCGGACAGCGCCGACGCACTCGAACTGCTGGCTTCGATCCAGCTCGCCCTGAGCGACGTCGAAAACGCCCTCGGCAGTTACCGCAGACTGGTCGAACGGCAACCGGACAACGCGCGTGCGCGACTCGGACTGGCGAGCGCGCAGATCGCGCACAAGGACGACGCCGAGGCACGCTCGACCCTGCTCGATCTGTTGCGCGCACAGCCCGAACTCGGCGAAGCGCGCGTTTTGCTCATCGGTCTCGACACCCGCGGCGGCCGTCACGACGAAGCGCTTCGTCACGCACGCCAGTTGCAGAGCCAGTTTCCCGCACGCGCCCTCGGTTATCTCCTGGAAGGCGATATTGAATTCGCGCGCAGTCGTTTCGACGCCGCACTCGCAGCCTACACCCGGGCCGGCGAACGCGAAGCCTCGACCGACGCGAGCCTGCGCCAGTCCCGGGCGCTCGCCGCTGCCGGGCGCGGCGAAGCCGCCGAAAAACCCCTGAGCGACCGGCTCGCCCGCCATCCCGACGACGCCGTCGTCCGCACCGTGCTGGCCGACAGCCTGACCCGGCGCGGGCAGTACGCCGCCGCCGCCGTGCAATACCGGACGCTGCTGCGGCAGCGGCCCGACGACCCGGTGCTGCTGAACAATCTCGCCTGGGCGCTGCTCGAAAGCGGCGATGCAAACGCCCTCGCCCACGCGGAGCACGCCCTGCGCCTGCGCCCGAACGACCCGCAGATCCTGGACACCACAGGCTGGATACTCGTGCGCCAGGGACAGGCCACGAAAGCGCTGCCGCATTTGCGGAATGCCCTGGCACGCGCGCCGGACCAGCCGGAAATTCAGTACCATCTCGCCGTCGCGCTTGCCCGCTCGGGCGACCCCGTGCGCGCGCGCGGTGAGCTCGAACGCCTGCTCGCCAGCGGCCTCGCCTTCGCACAGGAAGCCGATGCCCGCGCCCTGCTTGCCAAACTGAAAGCCACGCCATGACGCCCGCTCACGCTTTCATCCCCTTTGCACTTGCGCTTGCCATCGGCCTGTCCGGCTGCGACGGGCTCGCCCAGCACACGGCGCAGGAGCACATCCAGCGCGCCAAGGATTTCGAAGACCGGGGCAATCTGCGCGGCAGTATCGTCGAGCTCAAGAATGCCATCCAGAAAAGTCCCGACAATGCCCAGGCGCGCCTGCTGCTCGGCCAGGCCTACCTGAAAATCGGCAAAGGCCTCGAAGCCGAGAAGGAACTGCGGCAGGCGGAAAAACACGGCGTTGCGCTGGAATCGATCAAGCCCCTGCTGGGCGAAGCACTCCTGCTTGCCGGGGAATACCGGCGCGTGCTCCAGGAAGTGCTGCCCAGCGAGAAAACCACGCCGCAGAACCTCGCCCGCATCCAGCACATGCGCGCCGAAGCCATGTTCAACATGGGCACGGTTGCCGAAGCCTGCGCGCTGTTTCGTCAGTCCCTCGAACTCGACGCCACCAACCCAGAGGCCCACTGGGGCCTGGCACAATGCGCGCTGGCCGACGGCGACCACGCGCAGGCGCGCGCCTGGCTGGACTCGGCGATTAAAACGAAACGCCGGCAGGCGCAGACCTGGGTCTATCTCGGCAACCTTGCGCAGCAGACCCACCAGCCCGAAAGCGCCGTGACCGCTTATACGCAGGCGCTGGGCATCGAAGCGGATCAGACGAACGCGCTGCAATACCGCGCAGCGCTCTATCTGGCGCTGGGCCGCATCGACGCCGCGCGCAGGGATATCGAGCACTTAGGCAAAATCCAACCCCGCTCCAGCACGACGCTTTACCTGCGCGCACTGCTCGATTTCGAGGAAAAGCGCTTCGTGCCGGCACAGGAAAAAATCCAGCAGGTGTTGAAGGAATTCCCCGACTACATGCCGGCGATTCTCCTTGCCGGCGCCACCGAGTACTCGCTGGGCGCCTACGAACAAGCCGAAAGCCTGCTCAAGCGCTACAAGGCAAAATTTCCCGGACATCGCTACGCCACCCGCATGCTGGCCGCCACGCAAATCCGGCGCGGACAGCCCAAGGACGGTCTTGCCACCCTGGTGCCACTACTCGTGGCCAACCCCGACGACGTCCAGACCCTGGTGCTGGCGGCCGAGGCCCTGCGCCTGGGCGGCGAAGCGGACAAATCGACGGAATACCTGCAGCGCGCCGCCGAGCTGGCGCCGAAGGACGCGGCCATCCAGACCGAGCTTGGTCTGAGTCTCCTGTCCGCCGGCAAGCGTGAGGCCGCCATCGCCGAACTCGACAAGGCCGTTTCGGCCGGCTCCGGCCAGGTTCGAGCGGACCTGCTCATGATCCTGACGTTCCTGGATCTCAAGCAATACGACAAGGCGATCGCCACGATCCGCGCGACCGGCGCGAAACTGCCGAACAACCCCCTGCTGTCCACCATGCTGGGCAGCGCACAGCTCGGCCAGGGCGACACGGCAGCCGCGCGCACGGCGTTCGAGCAGGCGCTCGCGCTCGACCCGGCCTTCTTCCCTGCCGCAGCCAGCCTCGCCCGGCTCGACCTCGCGGAGAAGAAACCCGACGCTGCCCGCAAACGCTTCGAGCGCATCCTCGAACGGGACGCCAGCCATCTCCAGTCCATGCTCGCGCTCGCCGAACTCGCCACCGCCGCCAAACAGGACCGCGTCGCCGCCGACTGGCTGGAAAAGGCCGCCAAAGCCCATCCGCGCGCCATCGCGCCGCGCGCCATCCTGGTGCGCCGCCACATCGTCCGCGGCGAATTCCAGCAGGCGCTCGCCGTCGCCGACGAAGCCGTGGCCGCCAACCCGGACAATGCCGCCGCGCTGGACCTGCTCGGCGCCGCCCAACTGGCCGGCCGCGATGCCCTGGGCGCCGCCAGCACCTACGGCAAACTGGTGCAGCGACCCGATGCATCCGTGGATACCCTGCAACGACTGGCCCGCGCCCAGATCGCGGCCGGCAAACCAGCCACGGCGAGGGCCACGCTGGAGCAGGCCCTGAAGCGCGTGCCCGGTCACGTGTCCAGCCTCGACACCCTCGTCCGGCTGGAAATGCGCGAAGGCCGGACCGACCAGGCGCTCACCGCGGCCCGGCAAATCCAGACACTGCATCCGGGGCTCGCGCTCGGCTTCGAAAGGGAAGGCGACATCCTGTTGCACCTGAAGCGCCCGGAGCCGGCGGCAGCGGCTTTCGAAAAAGCCCAGCATCTCCAGCCGCAAACGGCGCAGCTCGTCAAGCTGCACCGCGCGCTCGTCCTCGCGGGCAAAAACCGGCAGGCGGACCCACGCCTCGACGACTGGATCGCCCACCATCCCGCCGACCTGCAGGCGCGCGGCTACCGTGCCGAGTACCTTCTGGCGCAAGGCCGCAGCCAGGAGGCAACGGCCGCCTACGAGGCGCTGCTCGCAGAAGCCCCCGACAACACCACCGTCCTCAACAACCTCGCGAATCTCTACCTGGGCGCGAACGACGCGGCCCGCGCCCGCAGCATGGCGGAAAAAGCGCTCAGGCTGGCGCCGGACAACCCCGCCTTCCAGGACACCCTGGGCTGGATCCTGCTGCAGCAGGGACAGGCCGAGCGCGGACTCGAACTCCTGGGCAAGGCGCTCGCCAGCCTGCCACGTAATCCCGACGTACGCTACCGGCACGCGCTCGCCCTCGCCCGCGTCGGAGACAAAGCGCGCGCGCGGCAGGAATTCGAATCCCTGTTGCGGGAACCGGGGCAGCCGCCGCTCAGGGTCGAAGCCATCCGGCGCGAACTGCGTGCGCTTCGCCCCTGAAGTCCCCGGCAAGCCCTGAATGGCGCCCGGCAGGGATCAGCGTCGGAAAACTTTACACACCACCCCGAAATTCCCCTGCGCGCAAACACCAAGCATTTGATTTTTAATAAGTATTTATTTCTGGCACACAGCATGCTTAGTATGAGGCGCGGCCGGGAACGGTAACGATCCACGCCCCATCCAAAAAATTTGCTCACCTCGCAAGGAGTTAGAAAATGAAACTCAAACAACTCGGCGCCAGTCTCTTCGCCGTATCCGCCCTGGCTTTCGGTTCGTCCGCCCAGGCCCTCAACGTGGGCGGCGTCATTTGGGACGCGGACGATCCCATCTTCGACTTCAGCTCGAGCACCAATCTGTTCGAAACCATCGGCATTGCAGTCGGCGACACCTTCTCCGGCTATGGCCAGGTCACCCAGGTCAACGGTAGCAGCGCCTTCTGCCCGACCTGCCAGCTGACCTATGAGTTCCACGGCTATGAACTGACCACGGCCGGCACCTCGTTCACCGCCAAGGGCGGCGTTCTGAACGTCTACGTCCAGGACACCTCCGCTGTCGGCTACACCGCCTTCAATTCCTTGGACAAGGATAGTGCCACCGACGGCACGTTGTGGCTGTCGCTGACGGGCAACAGCAACTTCTTTGGTGGCGATACCACGCTTGCCGGCACGGTCACCATTCCGAACAGCAACGGCGCGAGCGGCGAGGGCGTCGGCTATTTCGACGTGGTCGGCGGCCTCGCCAAGGACTTTCTCGACACCAACGGTCAGCCCGGCGGCGCCGACCTGACCTACACGTCCTCGTTCCAACCGCTGAGAAATCCGATCATCGACAACGGCGTCACCGTCGCCACACATTTCGGCACCAACGAAATCTTCGGCGATTCGATCCCCGAGCCTGCGACGCTGGCACTCCTGGGTCTGGGTCTGGTCGGCTTGGGTCTCAGCCGCCGCGCCCGGAAAGCCTGATCGCTGTTCCCCCCGCAAAAAAACCGCGCCTTCGGGCGCGGTTTTTTTGCGTCCACTGCGCACAAGTCATCAAAGCCGTATCATCCTAGAAACCGCAGTTGGACGCATCCGATGGTGCGTCTGATCGGGCGGCTGCCGCATACGACTCCACATGGGCTTCAGCCCATAGTGGATCGGAGTCCTTTAGGGCATACGATTCCACATGGGCTTCAGCCCATAGTGGATCGGAGTCCTTGAGGATCATAGCTTGAGGCGGGACAGCACCACCTGCTCGGCCAACCGCTGCAAAGGGTTGCGATAACCTCCAGGACGCCAGCTCCGGTAAAAGCGCCCCAGATAGGCATCGAACTGTCGCGTCACCGGCGCGCCTTCAATGCCCTTGCGCCCGAGCAGCCATTGCAGGGCAGCGGTCGTCGCCATGCCGGCGGCGATCTGGCAGGCCATGCCCAGCGAAGGCACGCGCTGCCGCACGAAATCGACGATTTCGGGATACGCCAGATAATGCCGCTGCGGCAGGCGCGGCGACATGCCGACCAGGAAACGGACTGCGCGGGTAGTTTCGTCGCAGCCATCGAAGCCGAAATAGTCTTCGAACGACATATCCCCCGGGCGAAAGCAGAGGAGCGAAGCGCCGGCGCCGAGCGGCGCCGCGCACACGACCGCGATGCCGCGTTCGCTGGCCGCACGGTAGAGTTCGGGGCGCATCGTGTTGGCGAAGAAATCGATGCCGTCGATCAAAAGATCGACGCCGTCGAGGTAGTCGCCTAGATTGCCGTTGTCGAGTCCTTCGGGAAACACGCCGACTTCGGCTTCGGGATTCACGTCGAGCACGAATTCCTGCATCGTTTCGACTTTCGCCCGGCCGAGCGTGGAAACGGCGGCCCCTGCCTGACGATTGAAATTGGGCAGTTCGAAACGGTCGAAATCGGCCAGCCGGAAGGCGCCGATTCCCAGCCGCGCCAATCCCTGCACGTGCACGCCGCCAACGCCACCCATGCCGGCTACGGCCACCCGCGCGCGGCGCAGGCACGCCTGCTCTTCCGGCGTCACCCACCCCAGGTTCCGCGAAAAAGCCTCGCCGTAGTCGAACACCCTCATAGCCCCCGGATAAGGCGCTGCATGATGCCCTGCTGGTCCTCGGGCCGGAAGAAATAAGGGTAGATGCTGCGATCCCGGCACACGCTCCCCTGGCCGCCGAGGCTTTCGATGCGCTCGGCGATATGGGCCAGTTCGATGTGCATCAGGACGACGTTGGTACTCGACGCGGCGTAATAGCACTCGTCCGCGATCTGCCTGAAATCGAGCATGCGTTCGTAAAAAGGCCGGTGACGCGGCGTCACTTCGATCACGGCGTCGGTCACCCCATGGATGCGGCCATACAGGTAAGCGATGTTGATCATCCCCGCGAGCACCCGCTTGTTGCCCTTGTTTTCGTCGATCGCGAGTTTGGTGATCTCGCCCACGCTGCATCCGCGCGCGCGCAAGGCATCGATGTCCTCGCGATAACGTTCATCGGCACACAGGCCTTCGGGCGAGTCGTAGCCGATGTTGAGGCTGCCGACGATTTCCTCGCCCAGGTAGGCCAGCAGGGTGATGCGGTTGGGTTCCTTGCGTATCGCACCGGCCTTGTAGCCGCGCCAGGCGTAACGCTTCTGCACCAGCATCGTGGCCGCGCTGCGCGAGGCTTCGGATTGCGCCAGGCGAATCTTGAATACCTGCTCGCCCATGTTGTCTTCCTGGGTGCCGACCGCGTCGTGCATGGCCGGACACAGGTCCTTGAGCCGGTATGGGCTGAAAACGTTGACGATCGTCTTGTCGAAGTCGTCCGCCGCGCCCTGTCGGGTGCTGGCAAAAGGATTCATGAGCTTGTACGCCATTCAAACACCCCGCTGGCTCGCAACCCCTGGGCTCTGTCCCGGTCAAGGGGTTTAACGTCCATTCTTCCGCAAAGTTTAAGCCGGATACCCCATCAGGACGCGCGATGAAGGCGAGGCGGTTTGCGAGTGGATCGGTGCACGGGCGTCAAGCTCATGGCCGAGTCCATGGGCGCGAAGCACGGGCGCCGGAATGCCGCAAAGCGCCCGTCCGCGCGCAGGCCATCAAGGCCGCCTGATGGATTATCCGGGTTCAAGCCGCCCCGTCACGCAGCCAGCGCGCTGCGTCCCGCGCAAAATACGTCAGCACGCCGTCCGCTCCCGCCCGCCTGAACGCCAGCAGCGCCTCCAGCACACACGCGCGCTCGTCCAGCCAGCCGTTTTGCGAAGCGGCTTTCAGCATGGCGTACTCGCCGCTGACCTGATACGCGTAGGTAGGTGCGCCGTAGGTGTCTTTCACTCGCCGGATCACGTCCAGGTAAGGCATGCCGGGCTTGACCATGACCATGTCCGCGCCTTCCTGCAAATCCAGCCCCACTTCCCGCAGTGCTTCGTCGCTGTTGGCGGGGTCCATCTGGTAGGTGTATTTGTTGCCGGCCCCCAGATTGGCAGCGGAGCCCACCGCGTCGCGGAACGGGCCGTAAAAGCTTGACGCGTATTTGGCGGCATAGGCCAGAATGCGGGTGTGAATATGGCCGGCAGATTCGAGCGCGCCACGCAGTGCCGCCACCCGGCCGTCCATCATGTCCGACGGCGCGACGACGTCAGCCCCGACCTGGGCGTGTACCACCGCCTGTTTGGCCAGGACGGCGACGGTTTCGTCGTTCATCACATAGCCGCTGTCGTCGATGAGCCCATCCTGGCCGTGGCTGGTGTAGGGGTCGAGGGCAATGTCGGTGATGATCCCCAATTCCGGAAAACGCTGCTTGAGCGTGGCGACGCTGCACGGCACCAGGCCTTCCGGGTTGATCGCCTCTTCCGCGCCGGGGGTTTTGAGCGTACCGTCGATGACCGGGAACAACGCCAGCGCCGGGATGCCCAGTTGCGCGCATTCTTCGGCAACCGGCAGCAGCAGGTCGATGGACAGGCGTTCGACACCCGGCATCGATGCCACGGCTTCACGCCGGCCCTGGCCGTCCAGCACGAACACCGGATATATCAGATTGTTGGTCGTGAGTGTGTGCTCACGCATCAGATTGCGGGAAAAGGCATCGCGGCGCATGCGGCGCATGCGGGACGCGGGAAATTGGCCTGGGGGCAGATTCACGAAATTCTCCAAAATGCACATGCGTGGAACTTTTTTTTTACCGTCCGCTCAATGGGTGCAGACGGTTTTGCATCGTCTCCCGCTTCTCCTCCCTGAGCGGGTGCCTTAATCCCCTTAAGGCATTTTCAGCCCCGGCCCCTCCCTTGGCCGGGGCTTTTTGTTTGCCGCGTTGCGAGCCGCGTTCACACACCCGGCGGGCTCCCTCCGACAGCGGGCGGTCCGTCCGGCGCAAGCAGGCCTTCGATGCGCGCCGCCGCCTCGTCCGCCCCCAGCCCGGACAGGCTGGAAAAAAGCTGCACGGAGACGTTTTCGTCCCCTGCCAGCGCCTGCTTCACTCCTCGCAAAGCCTGCGCGCGCTCGTTTCCGGACAGCTTGTCCGCTTTCGACAGAAGAATGTGCACTGGTTTGCCGCTGGGCAGAAACCAGTCGAGCATGCGCCGGTCCAGCGGCGTGAGCGGATGCCGGGCGTCCATGATGAGCACCATGCCGACCAGCGCGGCGCGCTCCTGCAGATAACGCGACAGCAGGGCTTCCCATTTCGCCTTGACCTCGGGCGGCACTCTGGCGTATCCGTAGCCCGGCAGGTCGACCAGATAGACGTCCGCCTCCAGCTCGAAAAAATTGATGAGCTGCGTCCGGCCCGGCGTTTTCGAGGTAAAGGCAAGCCGGTTCTGGCGCGTGAGCAGGTTGATCGCGCTCGACTTGCCCGCGTTGGAACGTCCGGCGAACGCGAGCTCGGCCCGGCTGGCGGGCAGATCGCGCAACCGGGCCGCCGAAATATGGAATCGGGCGCGATTCAGTACAGGCTTGGCAGTCATATTAGTTGCCGCTAAACTACCTGCTTCCCCAAATTTTGCAATCCCCCGTTTTGCAGGCTTCAGGAGCTTACATGAAACTCGCCGTCACCCTGGCTGCCGCGCTGGTCGCCACGTCCGTTCATGCCAATTCCGGCGCAATCCAAGGCGATCCCCGTGCGGCGGAAACCATCGTGAACCAGGTCTGCGCGGCCTGCCACGCCGTGGACGGCAACAGTTCGGCGGCGGCCAACCCCAGGCTCGCGGGGCTGAACGCAGAATACATCTATAAACAGTTGGGCGAATTCAAATCCGGTGCCCGCAAGAACGCGATCATGTCCGGCATGGTCGCCAATCTGTCCGAACAGGACATGAAAAATCTCGCGCTGTATTTCAGCGCCCAGCAGCCCAAACCCGCCACCGCCAAGGATCAGGCACTTGCGCTGGTCGGACAGAAAATCTATCGTGGTGGCGTACAGGGGGCTGGCGTACCGGCGTGCGCCTCCTGTCACGGCGCGCAGGGCAAGGGCATTCCGGTCCAGTTTCCGCGCCTGGCCGGACAGCATACCGATTACATTTACGCGCAGCTGAATGCCTTCCGCGTCGGCACCCGCGCCAACGACGCGGCGAAGATGATGCGCACCATCGCTGCGAAGATGACCGATGCCGACATGAAAGCGGTGGCCTCGTACATTCAGGGGCTGCGGTAACGCGTGGCCGTTGCCGGCTCGTCGGCTTTGCAACCACGGTCTGCCCCATGCGGGTAAACTTGCGGGCATCGCCCGAGTCCATGAAAGGGTGACGCGAGTCGCCCTTTTTTTAATTGCCGCCTCCATGAAACCCGCCTCTCCATCATTCGGCCGCGCCCTGTTCGAGCTTCTGAGCTCGATGCGCTTCGCCATCAGCCTGCTGTCTATCCTGGCGGTCGCGTCCATCGTCGGCACCGTGCTGAAGCAGGCCGAACCCTATAACAACTACATCATCCAGTTCGGGCCGTTCTGGTTCCAGGTATTCCGGAAACTGGGCTTGTACGACGTCTACCATGCCGCCTGGTTTCTGCTGATTCTCACTTTCCTCGTCGTCTCGACCAGCGTCTGCCTCTGGCGCAATACACCCAATTTCCTGCGCGAGATGAGGAGTTTCCGCGAACACGTCACCGACCAGTCGCTCGCCGCCTTCAGGCACAAGCACGAAGCCGAGACTGCGCATGCACCCGCAGTGCTTGCCGACAGCGCGGCACGCTACCTGGCCGGCCAGGGCTATCGGGTGAAGACCCTGCCGCGCGAGGACGGCGTAGTGCTTGCTGCCAAGGCCGGCAGCTGGAACCGGCTCGGTTATTTCCTCGCGCACTCGGCCATCGTCCTGATCTGCATCGGCGGGCTCATGGACGGCAACCTGATATTCAAGGTGCAGCAGCTCATCGGCATCAAGAAGATCGAAACCCGCGACATTCCGCAAAGCCAGGTGCCGGCGATTTCACGTCTCGCGGCCTCCAATCCCTCGTTCCGCGGCAGCGTGCAGATTCCCGAGGGCTCCAGCGCCGACGTCGCCTTCATCAACGTCGCCGACGGCTATCTGGTGCAGGAGCTGCCCTTCACCGTGGGACTGAAACAGTTCCGCATCGAGCATTATTCCACTGGCCAGCCGAAGAGCTTCGAATCGGATGTCGAACTGTTCGACCGCTCAGGCAAAAAAATCCGCGAAGCGACGATCGCGGTCAACCACCCGCTCATCCATGACGGCATTGCAATCTACCAGGCGAGCTTCGCCGACGGCGGCACCCGGCTCTCGCTGCGCGGCTGGAACCTGTTCGCGCCCAACATCAACGCCTTCCCCGTCGAAGGAACGGTTCATCGAAACACGACCCTGACCAGCCCGGCAGGCGACTACACCCTCGAATTCGTCGACTTCCGTCCCTTCAACATCGAGAACATGGGCGGAGAGATCGCCGCAAGCGGCGATGCGATGGGCGTACTCGGCGGCAGCCCCGTCGCCGATAACAAGCACCTGCGCAACGTCGGTCCGAGCTTCCAGTACAAGCTGCGCGACACGCGAGGTCAGGCCCGCGAATATTCCAACTACATGCTGCCGATGGAACTCGACGGACGCTGGTATCTCATGTCCGGCGTGCGCGAATCCCCCAGCGAAGCCTTCCGTTACCTGCGCATGCCGCTCGATGCCGACGGCAGCATCGAAACCTTCATGCGCCTGCGCGGCGCGCTGTTCGACCCCGCCCTGCGCCCCGAAATCGCTGCCCGCTTCGCCCGCCAGGCGCTGCCCGAGAACGCCCGCAACACCGAAATCGAGGACAAGCTGCGATTCAGCGCGGCTCAGGTGCTGGCGCTCTTCGCCGAGGGCGGCTTTCAGGCACTGGGGCGGTTCATCGAGGAGAAAATTCCCCAGGCAGAGCGCGAAAAGGCGGCTGGGACCTACCTGCGCATCCTGGAACTGGTGGCCTTCGAAGCCTTGCATGTCGCCAATGCGCAAGCCGGGCTCCCGCCTTCCGCCCAGGATGAGGCCACAGGCTGGCTGGTGCGCGATACGCTCAACAGCGTCAGCGACCTGTTCGTCTACGGCGCACCGGTTTACCTGCAACTCGCGCAGTTCGACGAGGTCAAGGCCAGCGGCCTGCAACTCACGCGCTCCCCCGGCAAGAACGTGGTCTATTTCGGCTCGCTTTTGTTGACGCTCGGCGTATTCTTCATGTTTTATGTGCGCGAACGCCGTATCTGGATTCGCGTCAAACCCGGGCACGCACTGCTGGCCATGTCGGCCGCCCGGCACACCCTCGATTTCGAGAAGGAATTCGAACTGCACGCGCGGGCACTGGATACGCTCGCGCAATAAACCTCCCGCAAGCCCTCCGGAGACTCGCCATGGAACTCGCTCTCAAACCACCCGTCCCGCTGCTCAAGCGCCTGAACTGGTTCGACTGGCTGTTTGCCGCCGTCGCCGCAGCCAGCGGCCTTTTTGCGTTGTCGCGCTTCGGCGATTACATGGATCTTTATGAAAAAGCCATCCTGCTGGCATCGATGCCGGCGGTAGCGCTATTCGGCTGGTTCTGGAAGCCTTTCCGCCCGCTCTTTATCGGCGTCGGCATCCTGAGCCTTTTCGCCATCACGCAGTACGGCGGCATGCTCGCGCGCATGGAAGAAGCCTTCTTCCTCAAGTACCTGATTTCCAGTCAGGCAGCGATCATGTGGATGTGCGCCCTGTTCGGGCTTGCCACGTTCGCCTACTGGGGCGGCCTGCTCGCGCGTTCCGGGTTCGCCCTGAAGACCGGCAGCACGCTCGCCTGGTCGGCGGTGGCCTTCGGCTGGACCGGACTGATGGTGCGCTGGTACGAGTCCTACCTCATCGGCCCCGACATCGGTCATATCCCGGTATCGAACCTGTACGAAGTGTTCGTGCTGTTCTGCCTCATCACCGCGATGATGTATCTCTATTACGAGGCACGCTACCAGACCCGGCAACTCGGCGCCCTGGTACTGCTGGTGATCTCGGCGGCGGTCGGCTTCATCCTCTGGTACACCTTCGACCGCGGCGCGCATGAAATCCAGCCGCTGGTCCCGGCGCTGAAATCCTGGTGGATGAAACTGCACGTGCCAGCCAATTTCGTCGGCTATGGCGCGTTCTCGCTGTCGGCCATGCTCGGCGTTGGCTACCTGCTCGCGCAACGCGGCATCCTCGCTTCCCGCCTGCCCGCGCCCGAAGTCATCGACGACATGATGTACAAGGCCATCGCCATCGGCTTCGGCTTCTTCACCATCGCCACCATCCTCGGCGCAATGTGGGCCGCCGAAGCCTGGGGCGGCTACTGGTCGTGGGATCCGAAGGAAACCTGGGCGCTGATCGTGTGGCTGAATTACGCCGCCTGGCTGCACATCCGGCTGGTGAAAGGCCTGCGCGGCCCGATGCTGGCGTGGTGGGCGGTCATCGGACTGGCCGTCACCACCTTCGCCTTTCTCGGGGTGAACATGTTCCTGTCCGGGCTGCATTCCTACGGCGAGCTATAAACGAGCGCGCCGTGCCGGGTAGCAGCAAATTCGTGCAAAGCCTGGTGGATGCCCACCCGGAACCCTTTGCGC
>CAZOVQ010000002.1:24147-33359 GCA_964583195.1 uncultured Thiobacillus sp. | reverse complement strand
AGATCAGGTCCTCGGCGTGCTTCACGCCCTGGATGATGACCAGCCGACCGAAGCGCGCGCGCCGCTTCAACACGTAGTGGATCACCGACACCACCGGCGCGCAGCCGAGACCGCCGGTCAGCAGCACCACGTCGCAGCCGCTGACTTCCTGCAACGGCCAGCCGCGGCCGAAGGGACCGCGCAGCCCCAGTTTGTCGCCGGGCCGCAGTTTGGCCAGCCCCTGCGTCACCCGGCCCTGCGCGCGGATGGTGTGGCCGATGCCGTCGCGTTCCTCGGGGTCGGACATGATGGAAATCGGCGCCTCGCCCACGCCATAGAGGTAAAGCATGTTGAACTGGCCGGGCGCGAAGCTGTACGCCGCCTGGGCGGCCGGGTCGTCGAGACGCAGGCGCAGGGTGAAGATGGTCGGCGATTCCTGCGTGCGCGCCACCACGATGGCCGTGTGCGGCGGGCCGGCGTCGAGCTGCTTGGATGCCTTCATGCGCGTGTTCCGGCCAGGGCGGCCACTTCCTCGGTGAGGTCTATCCCCACCGGGCACCAAGCGATGCAGCGGCCGCAGCCGGTACAGCCGCTGCGGCCGAATTGTTCGTGCCAACCGGCGAGCTTGTGCGTCAGCCACTGCCGATAGCGGCTGCGGATGTCCGGGCGCACGTTGAAACCGTGCAGATGGCCGTGGCTTTCACCGAAGCACGAATCCCATTGCCGCGCGTGCACACACGATGCGCCATCCGCCGCGGACGTGTCGAGTTCTTCGTGACAGAAACAGGTGGGACACACCGCAGTACAGTTGCCGCAGGCGAGGCAGCGCGTCGCCACCTCGCTCCAGTGCGGGTGTTCGAGCCGCGCCCGAAGCACATCGTGCAGCGCGCCATCCGGCAGGCGCCGCGTCTGCGCGGCTGCCGCGGCTGCACCCTGCGCGCGCGCGGCGTCGATCTGCCACGGCGTGGCCGGCGCCAGATTCAGGCTGGCCAGCACCGCGTGTCCGGCTTCGCTGCCGGCACTGGCCACGAAACCTTCGGCCAGTTCGCTCAGGGCGATGTCGAATCCCGTCGTCGGCGTCGGCCCATCCCCGGTCGAGGCACAGAAACAGGTGGCCGCCGGCAGCGCGCACTGCACCGCAACCAGGAACAGGTTCGCGCGGCGCGCAGCGTAGTGCGGGTCTGCGCGCTCGGCCCGCAGGAAATGCGCGTCCTGCAGCGCCAGCGCCGCGAGATCGCAGGCGCGCACGCCGATCACGGCAAGCTTCGGCGGGTCGGTCGGCATCGCCTCGAAACGCAGTGCGCCACCGGCGTCGCGCTGCACGCGCCACAGGGATTCGTGCGGCGCGAAAACCAGCGGCTTGATCGCCTGCACGATGCCGGCCCAGGCGAAATAGCGGTTCTGCGGATCGCGACCCGGCCGCACCTGCCCGGCCGCCTGTTCGTTCAGGAGCCCGCGCGGCAACGGCGTCCCCGGCGCCAGATCGCGCAGCGCCAGCGCGCCGCGATCGTCCTGCGCGGCGAGGCAACGGTAGCCGCGCCGCTCCAACGCCTCGGGCAGCGCGTCGATCCGGTCGAGGAACAGGAATCCGGGCAGTGCAGGGTGCGCTGGCATGACGGGGCTCGGCAAACGGGCGTTGGTTCAGTAAAGCATAATCCTAAAGGACTCCGATCCACTATGGGCTGAAGCCCATGTGGAGTCGTATGCCCCACAAGGGGACTCCGATCCACTATGGGCTGAAGCCCATGTGGAGTCGTATGCCCCACAAGGGGACTCCGATCCACTATGGGCTGAAGCCCATGTGGAGTCGTATGCGGCAGCCACCCGATCGGACGCACATCGGATGCGTCCAACTGCGGTTTCCAGGATAAACCCGCGTCTGTGACAGGTACATGAACGCCGTATGTTCCCGTCCGGCGCGTTGCACAGGGCTTTCATCCGCCTTGGCTATAATGGACGCTCGTTCAGTCGCGATGGGAGAGTGCCATGCAACAGCAAATCGACGTCATCGTCGCCTCGTTCACCACTTTCTGGACCCAGCTCGCAAGTTTCGTTCCGCAACTGATCGCCGCGCTGGTGCTGCTGTTCGTCGGCTGGCTCTTCGCCAATCTCGTCCGCACCGGCGTGCTGAAACTGCTCGACGTGCTGAAGTTCGACATGCTCGCGGAAAAAACCGGTATCGACGCCTTTCTCAAGCAGGGGCAGATCGACATCGGCCTGTCGCGCATTCTCGCCAAGCTCGCCTACTGGGTCGTCATTTTCGTGGTGATCGTCGTGGTGGCCAACAGCCTCGGCCTGCACATGGTCGCCGAGCTGTTCAATCAGGTCGTGCTCTACATTCCCAACATCATCGTTGCCATTCTGGTGCTGGTTTTCGGCGTGCTCGTCGCGCGCTTCATCAACCGCATGGTGTTCGCCTATCTCAACAACATCGGCGTGCAGGGCGCGCTGACGATCAGCACCCTGTCGGAATACGGCGTCATCGTCTTCGTCGTCTTCGTCGCGTTGGAACAGCTCGAAATCGGCACCAACCTCCTCACCGCCGCGTTCCAGATCGGGTTTGGCGCCATCGGGCTTGCCTTCGCGCTGGCATTCGGCCTTGGCGGCCGTGAATGGGCCGCCAGCGTCATCAAGAAGCTGACCGAGAAATAAGTCGGTCCGCCCAGGACCGCCCCTGGTCACGCCCGACGCTCGCGGTGCACGACCTTCGTTCGTTCCGCCATCCCGCACCCCGCGCTCTGTTCGGCAAAAGCCCTCAATCCCGACGTGCGCTGTCCGTAAATCCTGTCACGGCAGTCGCCTGCCGCCCACCCCAACCCGGTTGGTGGTTGTCGCCCGAAAACCGGGCGAGGATGCAGGCGCGTAATCCACGGACGCATTCAGGGAGCAGACATGCCTTACTTAGAGAGCAAATGGAACGAGCACGAACGGCAGCTTCGGCCCACGCGCTGCTACGCCACACAACGCGAATTCGAAGCCGACTGGATTTACGGCCTGCGCCGTCGTTACCGGGTTTCGCAGGAAGCGCTGGCGGCGATGGCCAACGTCTCGGTGACTACCGTGCAGAACTGGGAGAATCCGCGCAGCGCCAAGGCCATCGCGGGCCATAATCAGGAACGTCTGCGCGATATCGAGCGTGAGCTGTGGATCAAGGCGCACGTCACCCTGCTCGACCCCTGTCCACCCTACATCAAGGCCCTGTACGACCTGATGGGCGCAAGCAAGGATGAAAGCGCCCGTGCGCTGGCCGATTATCTGGTCACCACCCTGCCCGCCGGCGACGCTGGCCGCGCGCGTCTGCTGCACTGGGCCAGCCTTACGCACAGCATCGGCGAACCCGGCTCGTTGCGTGCGCGCAGCCTGTCCGAAGCGGCGCTCGAAGCGCTGGCCGATTCGGATACGCGCCTGTCGGCGGCGATCGAAAACGAAATTCTCGGCAGCCAGTTCGAGGATCTGCTCCAGCTGCCGCAGGGCGAAGCACGCACACGCCAGGGCACGGGGCTGATGCGCGCCTGCGAACGTCTGTTTGAACGCGACCGGCAGCCGGCCTATCTGTGGAATGCGCTCGAAGTCGCCTGCCGCGCGCCGCTCGACGCGCGCGAGATATTCCGCCTGACCGAAACACTGGTCGCGGTTCAGGGACTCGCGCCGGTCCGGCACAGGATACGGAGCGAGGCAAATTTCGAGGCCGCGCGGCTGACGTTCGACGACAGCGCGACGCGCAATTGAAGGAGGCCGCCATGAAACGGAAGTCCTTCTTCTGCTGGATCGTCGCGGCGGCGCTGCTTCTGCCGCAGGGCGCGGTGTGGGCCGCGGCCCCCGGCGCACGCACCGAAACTCGCAGCAACGCTGCGCCAGCCGAGACATCGCCGCCCATCCGCCTTGCCTGGGATCGCGTCGGCGCCATCGCCTGATCCACCGGGCGACAGTTCTTCGCGGCGACAACACGCGGCGGCATCCTGCGCATCCGCATGCCGTCGCCTGTCCGCGCTGCCGCGCCGCACGCGGACGCGCAGGCTAAAGGCAGGCCGGTCTTCTGCCGCTAACGGCATATTGAAACCGATTGCGGAACGCAAGTCCCGTGCCCGCCTCGTCACCGTGAAAGAAAATCTGGCGTTGCAGCCCCCTCCCTTCACCGGCGCGTCCGCTGCGGATGCGCCGGCCCCCGCTTGCGACACCTTGCTTGAATGCCTGCTTGTCGTCGTCCGCGCGCACGGCGGCACGCTGAGCCGCGAGGCCGCGACGAGCGGCCTGCCTCTGGTCGACAATCGGCTCACCCCTTCGCTGTTCCCGCGCGCGGCACAACGCGCCGGTTTCACCAGCAACCTGGTGCGCCAGCCGCTGACTGCGCTCAAGCCCGAATTCTTTCCCGTCGTGTTGCTGCTGCACGGTGATGAAGCCTGCGTGCTCGCCGGCTGGGCCGACGGCGGCCGCATGGCGCGCGTGATTTTCCCCGAACTCGACGAAGCCGAAGTTGCGATGCCGGTGGATGAACTCGCCGCGCGCTATCTCGGCAGCGCACTCCTGGCACGGCCGCGTTTCCGCTTCGATGCACGCTCACCCGAAGTTGGCCGTGTGCGCCACCGTCACTGGTTCTGGGGCACGCTCGCCGAAAACACCGCGCTCTACCGCGACGTGCTGCTGGCCGCCTTCCTCATCAACATGTTCGCGCTGGTGCTGCCGCTGTTCACCATGAACGTGTACGACCGCGTGGTGCCTAACCGGGCGATCGAAACCCTGTGGATGCTGGCGCTGGGCGTAATCGCCGTGCTGCTTGCCGATGTGACGCTGCGCACCCTGCGCGGCTATTTCATCGACCTGGCCGGCAGCCGGGTGGATGTTCGGCTGTCGGCCTACATCATGGAACGCGTGCTCGGCCTGCGCCTGGAGCACCGGCCACTGTCGGCGGGTTCGTTCGCCGCCAACCTGCGCTCGTTCGAAACCATCCGCGATTTCATCACTTCGGCCACCGTCACCGCCTTCGTCGATCTGCCTTTCGCGCTCCTGTTTCTCGTCGTGGTCGGCTGGATCGCCTGGCCGATGATTCTGCCCATCGTCCTTGGCATGCTGCTCCTGGTCGCCTATGCGCTCAGTGTGCACGGCAAGATGCACGAACTGTCGGAAACGACCTACCGCGCAGGAGCGATGCGCAACGCAACGCTGGTCGAATCTCTGGTCGGGCTGGAGACGATCAAGGCATTGGGTGCTGAAAGCACGATGCAGCGCAAATGGGAGTCGAGCGCGCAGTTTCTCACCCGCGTCGCCGCGCAACTGCGGCTGCTGTCGTCGTCCACCATCAACATTGCGACGTGGATGCAGCAGTTCGTCAACGTCGTGCTCGTCATCGTCGGCGTTTATCTCATCGCCGACAATGCGCTGACGCTTGGCGGGCTGATTGCCGTTACCATGCTGGCGTCGCGCGCGATGGCACCCATCGGACAGATCGCCGGCCTGCTCACCCAGTATCACAGCGCCTCGACCGCGCTCGAATCGCTGGAAGGCATCCTGCAGCAGCCGGTGGAACGCGGCGATGGCGCAAACTTCGTGACGCGCCAGCATTTTTCCGGCGACATCGAATTCAGGGAAGTCGATTTCGCCTACCCCGAGCAGGACGTTGCCGCGCTGCGCAACGTCTCGCTGAGAATCCGAGCCGGCGAGCACATCGCCATCCTCGGCCGCATCGGCTCGGGCAAAACCACACTGGAAAAGCTCGTCCTCGGCCTGTACCGCCCCACCTCGGGTTCGGTGCTGGTCGACGGCATCGACCTGCGCCAGATCGATCCGGCCGAACTTCGCCGCAGTATCGGCTACGTGCCTCAGGATCCCATGCTGTTCTTTGGCAGCCTGCGCGACAACCTCACCATCGCCGTGCCCGCCGCCGACGATGCCGCCGTACTCCGCGCCGCACGCGTCGGCGGCCTGCACGAATTCGTCAACAATCATCCACGCGGTTTCGACATGGCAGTGGGCGAGCGCGGAGAACGGCTGTCTGGCGGGCAGCGCCAGGCCGTGGCAATCGCACGCGCCGTCATTAACGATCCCTCCATCCTGCTTCTGGACGAACCGACCGGCTCGATGGACCATTCCAGCGAGGAGGAGGTCAAGCAGCGCCTGCGCGAATACACCGCCGGCAAGACGCTCATCGTCGTCACCCATCGCACCTCGCTGCTCGATCTGGTCGACCGCATCGTGGTCATCGATGGCGGCAAGATCGTCGCCGACGGCCCCAAGGCCCAGGTCGTCGAGGCGCTGCGGCAGGGCCGCATCGGCAAGGCCGCATGAAGCCGCGCCTGTATGTCCTCGTTTCCGGCCTCGCCGACGGCTCCACCGGCTGGACCAAGCGCACACGCCTACTGCTCGACCGCCTGCTCGCCCTCGGGTTGCCGCCGCGTGCGGAGACCGCGCCCGACTGGGCGACCGACGCCAGCTGGGCCTGGGCCGACCAGCGGCCGCTACGCGCGCGCTACCTGCTGCGCGGCATCGGCGTGCTGCTGCTGCTGTTCATACTGTGGGCGGCCTTCGCGCAGGTGGACGAAATCACGCGCGGCAGCGGCAAGGTGATTCCTTCGCGTCAGGTACAGGTTGTGCAGGCGGTGGATGGCGGCGTAGTCGCGGCTATCCTGGTGCGCGAGGGCCAGTCGGTTGAAGCCGGGCAACTGTTGTTCCGCATCGATCAGACCCGTTTCGTGTCCTCGCTGCGCGAAAACCGTGTGCAGTATCTGGCGCTGGCTGCCAAGGCCGCGCGCCTGCGCGCGCTGTCGGACAACACGCCGCTGCGCCTGCCGGACGAAATCCTGCGCGAAGATCCCGGGTTGGCGGCAAGCGAACGCAGTCTGTACGAAGCACGCCGCAGCGAGCTTGCAACCCAGATCAGCATTGCGCGCCAACAGCTCGCACAGCGAGACCAGGAGCTGGTCGAGGCACGCTCGCGCCGCGAGGAAGCCGCGAGGAGCCACGACCTCACCGCGCACGAACTGGCCATGACACGCCCGCTCGCGGCCTCGGGGGCCGTCTCCGACGTGGAGCTGCTGCGCCTGGAGCGCGACCTCAGCCGCTATCGCGGCGAGCGCGATCAGGCCGCCGCGCAGATCGGGCGCCTGCGGGCTTCCATTGCCGAAGCCGAAAACAAGGTGCGGGAACAGGAAATCGGCTTCCGCAACGAAATGCGCAACGAACTCGCCGAGACCATGGCCAAACTCAACGGCCTGTCGGAAGGCAGCGCCACACTGTCCGACAAAGTGAAGCAGGCCGACGTGAAATCGCCGGTCAATGGCACGATCAAGCGGCTGCTCGTCACCACCGTCGGCGGCGTGCTCCAGCCAGGCAAGGAAATCGTCGAGATCGTGCCGACAGACGACGCGCTGCTGCTGGAAGCGCGCATCTCGCCCAAGGACATCGCCTTCCTGCATCCCGGCCAGGACGCGACCGTGCGCTTCACCGCTTACGATTTCGCCATCTACGGCGCGCTCAAGGCAAAGGTCGAACAGATCGGCGCCGACACCGTAACCGACGAGGACGGCAATGCCTACTACGTGGTGCGCGTGCGAACCCTGAAATCCTCGCTCGGCAAGTCGATGCCCATCCTGCCCGGCATGGTGGCCGAGGTCGACGTGCTCACCGGCAAGAAAAGCGTGCTCGCCTATCTGATGAAACCGGTGCTTCGCGCGCAATCGCGCGCCTTCACGGAACGCTGAAGCGATGACCGCCCCGATTTTCCTCACGCTGCGCGCCGAACCGGTACCACGCTGGATCGAAGCCTTCCCCGACGCCCTCGTGCTCAACGACCGCGCCGCGCAGGCCGCACAGCTCGTCCGTGCGCCCGCCGTCTGGCTGCACCTGTGCGGCGACGCCCCAACCGACGCCGCGCGTCTGAAGGCAGTGCGCGCCCTCGCACCCGATGTGCCGCTGGTCGCTCTGTCGAATGTGCCCGAGGATGAACAGGGACTCGCCGTGCTGGCCGCAGGTGCCGCCGGCTATTGCAGCGCGCTCACGCTGCCCGACGTGCTGCGCCAGGTCGCCGCCGTGGTCGGGCAGGGAGGATTGTGGGTCGGGCCGCGCCTCATGCGCCGCCTGTTGACCGCCCTGGCGGCGCAGGCCGACCCGACCACCGCCCCGCTGCACGCCCTCTCCCTGCGCGAACGGCAGATTGCCGAAGCCGCCGCGCGCGGCGGCAGCAACAAGGAAATCGCCCGCAGCCTGGGCATCACCGAACGCACGGTCAAGGCCCATCTCACCGCCGCTTACGGAAAACTCGGCGTGCGCGACCGCATGCAGCTCGCCCTCCTGATCCACGGTGTCGAGGATTCATCGCCGCCGGCGCAAAGACTGTCTGCCTGACTGTACTTCAGTCCAATACGGAAATCCGGCCAGCGGCCGTTATGTCCCGTAGAGGCCCCGCACGGGCTTGTACGAACCCTCTGCAAAAAGGTTGGACATGGATACTCTCGCCGCCACTCCTCAAGCCGTTGCCACCGTCGTCGCCGTCGAAGGCCGGGTCTTCGCCCGCTCCGCCGCCGGAGACATGCGCACCCTCAAGCCCGGAGACAGGCTGCACGAGGGCGACACCGTCGTCGCCCTCGACGGCGGCCGCGCAGAGCTCGCCACCGCCGAAGGCGAACGCCTCGCCATTCTTCCCGGCGAAAGCTTCGCCCTGCCCGCCGACATCGCACCGTCTGCCCGCCCCGAACCCGACGAGGCAGCGCTGGCCACTGGCGACGCCGAACGCATCCTCCGGGCACTGGAACGCGGCGAAGACATCGGCACCCAAATCGAAGACCCTGCCGCGGGCATCGCCGGCGGCAGCAACAATCAGGGCAACAGCTTCGTGCGCCTGCTGCGCATCGTCGAAGGCGTATCGCCACTGGCCTTCGAGTTCGAAGCCGGACAGACAAGGACGGAAGCCCCCTTCCCCGACGCGTCCGACACCAGCGCCGACCCCGCACCCAACGAAGCCCCGGCGCGCCTGAGTCTGACCTCCCCCGCAACCCAGGCTGAAGGCGGCGTCATCGTCTACACCGCCACCCTCGACCGCCCGGCCAGCGCCACGATGACGGTCAGCCTCTCCAACGGAGCCGTCATCAATATTGCCGCCGGCTCCAGCAGTGGCTCCGTCAACGTTGCCGCCCCCGACGAAGACGTCTACCTCGATCCCGGTTCGGTCAGCGCCAGCATCACCGGCACCAGCGGCGGCGGCATTGCGGTAACGGTCGACCCAACACCGGCGGTAACTTCGA
>CAZOVQ010000002.1:0-24047 GCA_964583195.1 uncultured Thiobacillus sp. | reverse complement strand
CGGAGAACTTCACGGTCACCATCGTTTCGGCTGCGGGGGGGAATTTCGAGAACCTCGTACCGGATGGCGGCAATGCCAGTGTCTCGACTTCGGTGTTGGATAACGATACGGCTACGCTCAGCGTCTCCAGCCCGACGATTGCCGAGAAAGCCGGCTTTGCGCAATTCACCGTCAGTCTGTCCAATCTCAGCAGTCAATCCACCACTGTCAGCCTCGCGCTTGCCAGCGGCAGCGCGGACAGCGGTGATTACGGTCCAACGCTCCAGGTGTCAACCGATGGCGGTTTGACCTGGACGACAACTTCCACCGTGGTAATTCCGGCGAACCAGGCCAGTATCCTGGTGCGCACACCTGTCATCAACGATGCGCTGGATGAGGCCAACGAAACCTTCACTCTCACCGCTACCCGTACAGCCGGCACCCCGGTGACGAATCCGGGTGGTGCCGCCACGGGCACGGGCACGATCATCGACGACGACACTACGCCGGCAATCGATCTGGACGCCAACGACAACAGCGGCGCGGCCGGCGCAAACTACCAGACGACGTATACCGAGAACGGTACTGCGGTGAGCGTTGCCGACAGCGACGTCAGCGTCGCCGATGCGGACGGCGACAACATGATCGGCGCGACGATACGCCTGACCAACGCCCAGGCCGGCGATCTGCTGTCGGTGGGCGCACTGCCGTCCGGCATCGCGGCATTGGTGGATGCCTCCGTTCCCGGGCAGATCACGGTCGGTCTGAGCGGCCTGGCAAGTCAGGCCGACTACCAGGCCGCAATCCGGGCCATCGTGTTTTCCAGCGACAGCGATGCGCCCGCCACAATCGACCGCATCGTCACGGTTTCCGTCACCGACGGCACCAACACGAGTAATACTGCAAGCACAACCATTGCCGTCGTGGCCGTCAACGACCCGCCTGTCGCAACCGCCGATTCAAGCAGCACCAACGAGGACGTTCCGCTCAGCATCGCGGTATCCACACTGCTCGCCAACGACAGCGACCTCGACGGCGGCACCCTGAGCCTCACTTCGGTCCAGGGCGCGGTCAACGGCAGCGTCTCCCTGGTCGGCTCGAACGTGATCTTCACACCGGCAGCCCACTACAGCGGCCCGGCTTCTTTCACCTATACCCTGAGTGATGGCCAGGGCGGCAGCGCAACCGGCACGGTCAATGTCAATGTGGAGGCTGTCGCCGATGCGCCCGCAGTCACGATCGACGCCGTGGCGCCCCTGCTGGTGTTCGACAACAGCTGGGAAACGAACCTCAACGTCGATACCACCAGCACCATCAACAACGTCACGAGCTTCGAAGGCTGGACGCGTGTCGATACGCCGCAAGTCCTCGCGGGCGGCAGCAACGCCTTCGAAATATGGAGCACCGGCGACACGCAGCAGCGCCAGAACGGCGGCAACAACAGTGTCGTCGCCTCGGCCGGCAACGGCGAGGACTGGCTGGAATTCAACGACTCCGACAACAATGGCGCCCTGGTGCAGACGATAGGCATTTCGCGTGAGGTCGCCACGCAGGCCGGCATGGTGTACGAACTTTCGTTCGACTACGCCGGCCGCCCCGGGTTCGGCACCGATTTCACACGCATCGGCGTCTATCTCGACGGTGTCCTGCTCCAGCAATACGCCGGCACCAGCCCGCAGACTTTCATTGACTGGCAGAATCTCAACATCCATTTCGCGGGCGACGGCGGCACGCACACTCTGCTCATCCGCACTGACGCCACGCAGTTCAATTCCAACGGCCGCGGCGCGTTCATCGACGATGTGCGCCTGAGTGCAACCCAGGGGGTGATCGCCGGCAATTCCGGCAGCTTCACCGCGATCATGCTGGCCGAATACATCGCCGCCGCTCTGGTCGATGCGGACGGTTCCGAATCGCTCACGCTGGCTTTGTCCGGCCTGCCCGCGGGCGCCACCGTAGTCACGGCGACGAATCCGGGCGGCTACACGGCCAGCGGCGGCGAAATCACTCTGTCCGGCAGCGAGCTTGCCAGCGCGGAACTGCGCCTGTCGTCCGGGTTCACCGGACACCTGAGTCTGGGCGTCACCGCCACCGCCACGGAAGCTTCGAACGGCAGCACGGCCGTCTCCACTGGCACGCTCGACCTCGACGTGAAATCCCTGTTCACGGCGACGAGCCTGGAAGGCGATGGTCTGAACAACATCATCGGCACGGCCGCCGGAAACGGCCTGAACGGCACCACGGCAGCCGATTTTCTTGCCGGTCTGAGCGGCAACGACACGCTCGCCGGCGGCGCCGGCAACGACATGCTCGACGGCGGCGCCGGCGACGACACGCTCGACGGCGGCGCCGGCGACGACACGCTCTACGGGGGCATCGGCAACGACACGCTCACGGGTGGCGCGGGGGCCGACGTGTTTACCTGGACCCTGTCCGAGCGCGGCAGCCCGGGCGTGCCCGCGCAGGATACGGTAACGGATTTCGGCAACGCGCAGGCCGGCGAAGCGCTCAACCTGGCCGATCTGCTGGTCGGCGAATGGCACAACGGCAGCGACCCTGGCAATCTTTCGGATTACCTGCACTTCGAGCAGTCGGGCAGCGACACCGTAATCCAGATCAATTCCACCGGTGGTTTTGCCGGCGGCTACAATGCCGGCATCGTCGATCAGCGCATCACGCTCGCCAATGTCGACCTGACCAATGCCGGTGCGCTGTCCAGCGACCAGCAGATCATCCAGGACCTGCTGAGCCGGGGCAAGCTCGTCACCGACTGACGCGCACGGAGAACACACCATGCCCTACGTGAAACGCGACGCCGAAGGTCGCATCGCCGCCGTCGCCAAAACGCCCGCCGATGGCTATTCGGAAGTCGCCTGCGGCGCTCCCGAACTCCAGACCTTCATGCGCGAAATGGGGATGGAGCCGAATTCCCTCGCCGAGTCGGACATGCGGCTGGTGCGCGTACTCGAAGACCTGATCGACCTGTTGATCTCGCGTGACCTGATCCGCTTCACCGACCTGCCCCGACCGGCCCAGGAAAAACTGCTCGAACGCCGCTCGTTGCGGCAGTCGATGGGTGCGCTCGACCTGCTCGGCAGCGGCGACGAAATCATCTGATCCCGCGCCTGGTGCGGCCCGCAGCCACGCAGCCGTCGACCTGCCGGCTGCCGTCGGTTCTCAGTCGGCCGGATCGAGCACGATGCCCGGCCCGGTCATGCCCTTGAAGCCCAGCTCGCGCAAAGTAGCGGCTTCGGCCTGGGTGCCGACGCCTTCGGCAATACTCATCATGCCCATGGTGTGGGCAATGGTGCAAAGTCCGCGCAGAAAGGTCTGGTTGCCCGGGTTCCGGTCGATGCCGCCGATGATGGCGCGATCGATTTTCAGATAATCCAGCCCCACGTCGTACAGATCGCCGATGCGGCCGATGAGATTGCCGACGTGTTCGAGACCGACGCGGCAGCCCAGCGGCTTCATGGCCTCGCAGAAAACGCGGAATTCTCGCGCATGGCGATAGGCGACGTTTTCCGGGATGTCGAACCAGAGGCGCGCGGATATTTGCGGACGCTGCCTCAATGCGCGCAGATAACGCGCGGTCAGCGCCGCGTCGCAGACCGATTGCGCGGAGACGTTGACGCACAAGGAGCCCGGGTTGACTTCCAGCCATTCGAGCACGCGCTCGAAAACCGCCTCGTCGATCCGTTCGGCCAGACCCAGCCGGCTGGCCCATGGCATGAACTCCTGCGCCGGCATCCAGAGTTCGCTCTGGATGATCTGCATCCGCGCCGGCGCCTCGAAATGGATCAAGCGTCCCTGCGCGTCGAGAACCGGATAGCTGGCGAACTGTACGCGGCGCAGATCGAGCGCCGTCTCGACCAGCGTCCGCCAGGCTTCGAGCAGACTGGGCGCAGGCTTCCATTCGATGTTCACCTCGCCGATATCGACCGCGATGCCGCCTTCCGCTTCAGCCCGTGCCAGCGCCATGTCGGCGCGGGACAACACCTGCGACACGGGATCGCCGTGCCGGTAGGCGGCGCCTCCCAGCAGAACGGGATATTCGGCGGTAGCGCTCGGGTCTTCGAGCGCAAGCCGTACCCGTGCCGCGATGTGCCTCGCCAGTTCGTCCTCTGCGCCCACGTCTGGCGCCAGCACGGCGAAATCGGCGCCGTTCAGGCGGCCAATGAGACAGGCCTCGTCGGGACAGCTTTCCCGCAGGGCCACCGCCGCACGCAAGAGCAGCGCGTCGACCGACTCGCGCCCCAGTTCGCGGTTGAGCCAGGCCAGGTCCGGCAGCCGCACGATAAACAACGCGCCGCCCGGCGCAGCACGTTCGTCTTCCAGCACGGCCTCGACCCGCCGCAGGAAATGCTCGCGGCTGTAGTGCCCGGTGAGCGCGTCGATCTGTGCGTCGCGGCGCAACTGCTCGAGCCGCGACGATTCCTCGTCGAGCATGCTGCGCACCTGCCCCGACAGGGTGTTCATCGCCCGGACCACGCTTCTGAATTCACGGGTGCGCGGCTCGTCCAGGGTCAGAAACCGGCGCGTGCCGATCGCCTCCGCCTGCTTCACCACTGCGCCCAGCGGACGCACGATGCTGCGCAAAATGAGGGTGCCTAACACCCCGCAGAGCAGGCCGCCGGCAAGAAACCAGTACAGAAGCGTGCGCCGGCCTTCCCACAGTGACTGATAGGCATAGCGGTTCTGGCTGACGACCGAGAGGCTGCCGAACTGCTTCCAGCCGTCCTGCACCTGAGCCACGGCAGGCGCCGCATCGAGCGGAACCAGACGGACGAACCAGTCCGGCACGCCGTCCGGCAAGTCTTCGCTGACGCGTTCCAGGATCGTCTCGCCGGCCGGTGAAGTCAGGCGGATGCTCCGGTAGTGGCCGATGTCGAACTGCGCGGCGATCATCAGCTCGATCATCGTCGGGTCCTTCTCCATCTGCGAGATCGACAGCGCCAGAGAATTGGCGTTGTCGATATTCTTCAGCCTCAACTGGTCTTGCAGATAGGTGCGCGCCGACCCGACGCTGACCGCGAAGCTGATCCCGAAGGCCAGCGTCATGATCGCCGCGATGGCGAGCCAGAGTTGTTTGATGAGCGACATGGGTCTTCTCCTCGACATGTGCCTCTATTGATCGATCCCTTCCGCCTGCATCCGCATCAGCACCGATTGCCATTTCGACAATTTCGCCGAACCTGCGACACGGGGCGGAGCGCCGCGTACCCACAGGCCTGCGGCGTCGAAGCCGAAAACCGTGGTGAGATCGGGTCGCCGCGAAGCCGGCAGAATTTCCGCAATCAGATTGTCCAGAACCAGCGGTTCGGCCTCCGGGGTCGGGTAATAGCTCAATACCATGTGTGCCTGAACGATGTGGCTGCCAGGTCTGCCGATGCGGGCCTTGACGTAGGTCAGACGCAGCCGTTCCGGCGCCACGCCGGCCAGCCGCAGCGTTGCGTATTTGGCGATGGTGAAATCCTCGCAATCGCCTGCCGACCGGCCCAGGGTTTCCAGTGGGGTGGCCCAGTAATCGGCCTTGCCCCAGATTTCGGTGTCGTCGCCGAAGCGCACCCGGCGGTTGAAGAAATCGTTGACGCGCTGAAGTTTCGCCTCGTCCGGCAAACCAGCAGTGCTCACCAGCAGCTCGCGCCAGTCGGCCACCGCGCGGGTGCCGGCGCTGCCGTAGCGTTCGCCCGCCAGACGTTGCATGCGCTCCGGGCCCGACTCGGCCGCCGCCAGACCGGCAAGCAGCGCCAGCAGGCAGGCGCCGCGCTTCAGGCGCCGGAGTCCGGAAAACAGCCGCATCGCCCGTACGCGCAAGGCACGCCATCACGGCGCCGGAGCCAGAGCCGGTACGAATGTACGGGCATCGCAGGTTGGTATAAATGTTGCTGCCATTCTGCCGTAGTCATGGATGAATTATCGGAACCACCTGCAAAGGCTGAAGGAATGAAACGGATAAAAATACTCGCCTGCTGTCTGGCCCTGCTCGGAACCCTCCCCGCGCAGGCCGCGCCGGTGCTGCTCACCGACGCCGTGCGACAGGCGATTGCGAGCAATCCCGAAGTCCAGGCGCGCTGGCACCAGTTCACCGCCGCGCGCGAGGATCAGGCGGGGGCGCGCGGAAACTATCTGCCGCGCGTCGACCTCAACGTCGGCATGGGGCGCGAGAACCTCGACGAGGCGAATCGCCCCTCCGACGCCTTCACCCGACGCGGCGCCAGCCTCAGCCTGAACCAGCTGATCTACGACGGCTTCGCCACGCGCGAGGAAGTCGCCCGCCTGTCCTACGCCAAGCTCACCCGCTATTATGAGCTGCTCGACGCCAGCGAAATCGCCGCGCTGGAAACCACGCGCGCCTATCTCGACGTGCTGCGCTACCGCGAATTGCTCGGGCTGGCGCGGGACAACCTCGCTCTGCACGACCAGATTTACCGGCAGATCGAGGAACGCGTCCGAGCCGGCGTGGGACGCGGCGCCGACCTGGAACAGGCCGCCGGCCGTCTGGCGCTGGCCGAATCCAACGTCATCACCGAGACCAGCAACCTGCACGACGTGGCCGCGCGCTATCTGCGCATCGTCGGCGAGCAGCCGTCCGAAGCGATGAGCCTGCCCTCGCTGCCGAAAACCGCCGATACGACCGGCATCGAAGACACCCTCAAAACCGCCTTCCAGCACAATCCCGCTTTCAACGCCGCCCTGGAAAACGTGCGCACGGCCCAGGCACAGACCCAGGTCAGCCGCTCTGCCTACCATCCGCGTCTCGACCTGCGCGCCCGAAAATCGGTCGATTTCGACGTGGACGGTGTCGATGGCCGGCGCGACGACGAAGTCATCGAACTCGTGCTCAACTACAACCTGTTCCGCGGCGGCGCCGACCGCTCGCGCGTCCGCCGCGACGTCGAACTGCTGGAACAGGCCCGCGACCTGCGCGAAAAGGCCTGCCGCGACATCCGTCAAACCGTCTCGATCGCCTGGAAAGACACCCGCAGCCTGCGTCGCCAGCTTACCCATCTTGACCAGCACCAGCTCTCCATCGGCAAGGTGCGCCAGGCGTACCGCAAACAGTTCGACATCGGCCAGCGCACTCTGCTCGACCTGCTCGACACCGAGAACGAATATTTCCAGGCCCGGCGTGCCTATACCAACGCACGCTTCGACCTCGACTTCGCCTACGCGCGCACCCTGGGCGGCCAGGGCCGGCTGCTCGAATCGCTGCAACTCCAGCGCTAGGGCATGCCGGGACTGCGCGAACTGGGCCAGGATCGTCTCGAAGTCGATCCCGCCAGCCAGTGTCCGGCCGCAGCTCCGGAAATCGTCGAGGCCGCCAACGCGGCACCCGTCGCAACAGCCCTCATCGCCGCAGCGCCCGCGGACCCCGCACCGCAAGACGAACCCGCCGCGGCGCCTCCGCAAGGGGAAACCGTGACGCAGGCCCTGCACGCGTGGGCACGCGCCTGGTCGACCAAGGATTTCCCTGCCTATCGCGGCTTCTATGGCGGCGGCTTCGTTCCGGAAAACGGCCAGCCGCGCGAACGCTGGGCCGAAACCCGTGCCGCGCGGCTGGCCAAGCCGGGCGTCATCGCCGTCGGCATCGACGACCTGATGGTCGCCAGCCCGGAAGCCGACCGGGCCACGACCGAATTCAGGCAGTCTTACACCTCCGCCGACTACCGCGACGTCACCTACAAACGCATCGACTGGGTGCGCGAAGACGGGCATTGGAAGATCGTGCGCGAATACGCACCGCGCTAACGTCCGCCCGCGCGAGACTGAAAGCATTGCCCCCCGCGCCGTGGCACGCGCGGCGGACGCACGGGACAGGAATCGCTTAAAATTGCGGCCTGCCGCAATTCGATCCGCCTTTCCCCATGGATTCCACTGAAACCGCACCGGCTGCGACCGGTGCTGCCGCGCCACCCTCACCCGGCGCTGCTGCGCCAACCTCAACCGGCGCTGCCGCGTTGGCGCGCGACGTGAAAAAACGCCGCACCTTCGCCATCATCTCCCACCCCGACGCGGGTAAAACCACGCTCACCGAAAAGCTGCTGCTGTTCGGCGGTGCCATTCAAATGGCCGGCACGGTCAAGGCCAAGAAGAGCGGCAAGTTCGCCACCTCGGACTGGATGGCGGTGGAGCAGGAGCGCGGCATTTCCGTGGCCTCGTCCGTGATGCAGTTTTCCTACGACGACTGCGTGTTCAACCTGCTCGACACCCCCGGCCACAAGGACTTTTCCGAAGACACCTACCGCGTGCTCACCGCCGTGGACGCCGCCATCATGGTCGTCGACGCCGCCAAGGGCGTGGAAGAGCAAACCATCAAGCTCTTGGAAGTGTGCCGGATGCGCAACACGCCCATCATCACTTTCATCAACAAGATGGACCGCGAAGTGCGCGAGCCGCTGGAGTTGCTCGACGAAATCGAATCCATCCTGAAAATCCACTGCGCGCCGGTGACCTGGCCGATCGGCATGGGCAAGCGCTTTCAGGGCGTGTATCACCTGGCGCGCGAGGAAATCCTGCGCTTCAAGGCGGGAGAAGAAAACGCCGGGCAGGCGTTCGAGTCGCTGCAAGGTCTGGGCGAGGCGAAATTACGCGAGCTGTTTCCGCTGGAAGCCGACACGCTGCTCGGCGAAATCGAACTCGTTCGCGGTGCCGGCGTGGGGTTCTCGCTGGAAGAATTCCTGGCGGGCAAGCAAACCCCGGTGTTCTTCGGTTCCGGGATCAACAACTTCGGCGTGCGCGAGGTGCTCGCCGCGCTGGCCGACTGGGCACCGTCGCCGCTGCCGCGTGTAGCCGTCGAGCGCGTGGTCGAACCCACCGAGCCCAAGTTCACCGGCTTTGTGTTCAAGATCCAGGCGAACATGGACCCCAACCACCGCGACCGCATCGCGTTTTTCCGCGTCTGTTCGGGGCGCTACAGCCCCGGCATGAAAGCGCGCCATCGCCGCACCGGCCGCGACATGAAAATCGCCAACGCCGTCGTCTTCATGGCCAACGAGCGTACCCGCATGGAAGACGCCGTGGCCGGCGACATCATCGGCATCCACAACCACGGCCAATTGCATATCGGCGACACGCTCACCGAAGGCGAAGCCCTGCAATTCAAGGGCATTCCCTACTTTGCGCCGGAACTCTTTTCCAAGCCGCGCCTGCGCGATCCGCTGCGCGCCAAGCAGTTGAACAAGGGCCTCTTGGAACTCGGCGAGGAAGGCGCGGTGCAGGTGTTCGAACCCTTTGCCGACAACACGCTGCTCATCGGCGCCGTCGGGCCGCTGCAATTCGAGATCGTCGCCCACCGCCTGCGCACCGAATACGGCGTCGAAGCCAGTTTCGAGAACGCCGGCATCCATACCGCACGCTGGGTCACCTGCCCGGACGCCCAGCACCTCGCCGAATTCACTCGGGCGAATTCTCTGCGGCTGGCGAAAGACGTCGACGGCAATCTGGTGTATCTGGCAGATACCCGGGTAAACCTGCAACTTGCGCAGGAACGCTGGCCCAAGGTCGCGTTCCACGACACGCGCGAACATGGGCAGGTGATGGAGTGAGAACACCCGAGTGAAGAGCGGAAGGGCACGGACGCTGCCGGCCGGCGCCCTCAATTGGCACCCGCCCCCCCGGATGCGTAAGCCCCTGTACCGGGCGGAATGGGCATTTCGGGTGTGGCCCGGATGTTGAACCGGATCTGTTCGCTCATGCCGATCATCCGGCTGCGCACAATGTCGACGGCGCCGATGCGCACCGGGTAGTAGAAATCCTTCTCGACCCTGAGTGAGACCGGCACGGTGCCGCCCGCGATTTCGACCGAGAACGCGTGCTCGCCCGGCGGCAGTGCGAGCGTGAGGCCGTGGCGTGCAGGCGTGAGGTTTTTCCATTGCTGCGTCGAGCCCGCGAAGACACGGCGGCCGTTCTCGACGCGATACACCTGCGCACCGACGTGCAATTCGTTGTAGGCCGGATCGTCAGCGGGAATGTAGAAGGCGACGTAGCCCCTGGGGCCGGGGTCGTAGGCCCGGGTGTCGCGCGGGGCATCACACGCGGCCTGGGTTGCGGCCACCGCGAGGACGGCCACTGCGCGCAGGAAAACTTTCACTTCGAATGCCATGACTCGGGGGCCGGTTGCTTTCTACTCCCCGGCATTTTACGCCGGCCCGAGCCCGCCCCGTTTACGCTTGCCGCGCCCATTTTCGGAGCCCGCCCATGCAATCCGCACGGGCCTTCGTTCTGCTGGCTGCCGCTGTCCGACCTGTTTAACGGCGGCAACGCCAGCCGCACCTGCCGCGAATCCGAATCCGCCGGGTTCGGTTCCCTCCCGGAGCTTTCCGTTCGTCCGGCCATACGCACGGCGTACAATGCGCTGCGGAGATCGTTGCGGCACCGTCGTACCGTTTCGACGGACAGCCTGAACCGGGCGTATGCGCCCGCCTGACTACTGACCAACAAAGAAGACCCGAATGAAACGTGTGGATGACTTCCGTCTGAGCTTTCCCGGCAGCAGGCGCGAACTGGTGCCGATCGTGATCGGCGGCATGGGGGTGGATATTTCCACCGCTGAACTGGCGCTCGAAGCGGCGCGGCTGGGCGGCATCGGCCATATTTCGGATGCGATGGTGCATACCGTCTCCGATACCCGCTACGACACCAACTTCGTCAGCCAGAAACTGAAGCAATACAAGGCCAACGTCGCCAACACCGACAAAACCTCGGTGCGCTTCTGTCTCGATTCGCTGGCCGAGGCAACGCGTAATCACGTTGCCGCCACCATGCAGTCCAAACATGGCGACGGCATGATCTTCATCAACTGCATGGAAAAGCTGACCATGAACGCGCCGGCCGACACGTTGCGCGTGCGTCTGTCCGCCGCGCTCGACGCCGGCATAGACGGCATCACCCTGTCGGCCGGCCTGCATCTGGGATCGTTCGGGCTGATCGCGGATCATCCGCGTTTCCGCGATGCCAGACTGGGCATCATCGTTTCCTCGGCGCGGGCGCTTGCGCTTTTTTTGCGCAAGAATGCCCGCCTCGATCGCCAGCCCGATTTCATCGTGGTCGAAGGCCCGCTCGCCGGCGGTCACCTCGGCTTCGGTCTCGACTGGGCGCAATACGACCTGGCCACCATCCTCGCCGAGGTGCAAGCCTTCCTGCAGGCCGAGCATCTCGACATTCCGCTGATCGTGGCCGGTGGCATTTTCACCGGCAGCGACGCGACGGACTTTCTCGAAATGGGGGCGGCGGCAGTGCAGGTCGCGACACGCTTCACGGTGACGAAGGAATGTGGCCTGCCGGACAAGGTGAAGCAGGAATACCTCAGGGCGAGCGAGTCCGACATCGAGGTGAACATGCTGTCTCCCACCGGCTACCCGATGCGCATGCTGAAGGGCAGCCCCGGCATCGGCGCGGGCATTCGCCCCAACTGCGAAGCCTACGGCTACCTGCTCGACGCCCGCGGCAAATGCGCATACATAGACGCCTACAACCGCGAACTGGAATTGCATCCCGATGCGAAAAAGCTGTCAGTCAAGGACAAAACCTGCCTGTGCACGCACATGCGCAATTTCGACATCTGGACCTGCGGCCAGACGGCGTACCGCCTGAAGGACACCACGACACGGCAGGAAGACGGCAGCTACCGGCTGCTGGACGCCGAGCACGTCTTCCGCGATTACCAGTTCGGTGTCGATCAGAAAATCACTTTGCCCGCCGCATAGCCGGAATGTCCGCAGACAGGAATGCCGGCAAGGTATTGCCAATCTGCGCCAGACTGCCGCCCCCCGGCGCAATCGCCGGAGCCATAGGGAATACTTTCCCGACGCAACGGGCTTTTACGCGGGCGCTCATCCATTCCTCCGCGCCGTTCCAGTTTCCATCGGTTTCCCCCACCGATGCAATGGATCGCCTTATCGTCCTTGATTTATAATTTCGGGTTTGACCCGAAGGGAGCGCCGTCATGCAAAGAACGATGCTCAAGTCCAAGCTGCACCGGGCGGCCGTCACGCACGCCGAACTGCACTATGAAGGTTCGTGCGCGATCGACGAAGCCTTGCTGGATGCGGCGAACATCCGTGAATACGAGCAGATCCAGATCTACAACATCGCCAACGGTGCGCGTTTCACGACCTATGCCCTGTGCGCCGCGCGCAACTCCGGCATCGTCTCGGTGAACGGCGCCGCGGCTCACCTCGCCGCGCCTGGCGACCTCGTCATCATCGCCAGTTACGCCACCTACAACGAAATCGAGCTCGCTCGTTACGCGCCCGAACTGGTATATGTGGATGCAGGCAATCGCATCGTCGCGCAGCGCAACGCCATACCGGCGCAAACCGCCTGAAGTTCGGGCGCCCAACAAAAAAGCCGGGAAACCCCCGGCTTTTTTGTTGGGCGCCCCTGGCAGGGCATCCGGCTGCATGTTCCTTATTTTCTGGCGGCAAGCACTTCGACCTCGACGCGGCGGTTCGGCGCAAGGCAGGCCTTGAGCGCATCCTTGGGCTGGTTCATGTCGCAGGTGACGACCGGCTGCGTATCCCCCAGGCCGACGATGGTGAAGTTTCCGGCTTTCACGCCTTTGGACTTGAGGTAGCTAGCCACGGCCTTGGCGCGTGCCTGCGACAGCGTCTTGTTGGCGGCGGGCTTGCCCGTTTTGTCGGCATGGCCGGTCACCTTGATGCGGTCGATGTTGCCCAGCGCCTTGATTTGCGCAACCAGTTCGTCGAGTTTGGCGCGGCCTTCGGCGCTGAGGTCCTTGACCGAGGACTTGCCGGTCTTGAACAGGGCGTCGCCGGAGAGGCTCATCGTCGCGGCGGCGCCCGACTGCACCGGGATGGGTGCGGGAACGGTCGCCTGGGCTGCGGGCACGCCGAAGGTCGGGAACGTGAAGGCCGCCGGTGCGCCGGTGGCGGGCAGCGTCGGCATGGTGGGAAATCCGCCAAACATGTTGAACATGCTGAACCAGGTGCTCGGGTCGAACACGTTGATCGGGCTGGCGACCGGCGCCGCGCCCTGCACCTGCACCACAGGCTGCCGCGGATACATGAAAGTACCCCACATGGAGTCGGCCCCGCCGACCATGCCAGGGTTCATCATGCCGCCGACCATGCTGCCATAGAGCTGCGGGTTCATCGGCGCAAACATCAGGGACATGGCGCGCGGATCGGTCGGCGTCATCATCCATTTCATGTACAGGTTGGGATTCATCGCCTGCATGCCCATGTTCCACATCTTGGGATCCATCGGCAACATCATCCAGCGCATCATCTTGCCGGGATCGGCCATGCTGGTGGCGATCTGCGTGTACCACATCGGGTTCATCATGGCGCCGCCCCATTTCAGGTAGATGTTGGGGTCCATCATGAACTGCATGTAGTTCGCGGTAGTGCCGGGCTGCATCATCGTGGTCATGGAACGCAGCAAGTTGCCCGGTTCCATCATATGCATGCCCATCGCCGACACCATCGAGGGGTCGGTCATGGCGTTGGTCCACGCAGCGAAGGCTGCCGGGTCCTTGAACGCGGATGCGTTCTGGGTAAAGTCGGCCATGCGCGCCACCCACTGGTCGGCGGTTTTCGGGGTGCCGGTCGCGCCGGCCTGCGGCAGCGGCGAAGGATAGGGCATCACCGGCACGGCCGGCGCAGTCTGTGCCTGAACAAGGCCTGCCGACACGATGGCCGAAACAGCGAACACAATCGGTTTGATCTGCATGAGTGACTCCGAACTAAGGGAAGGATGGAAATACGTTGCGCCGCGCGATCCGGCCTGACCCCTTCGACCTGCCGATAAAGGGGACTGATCGCCGTGCACAGCCAAAATATTAGTGCTTGATTATATACAAGGCGTATTGAATCAGCCCCGCGCGTCCGCTTTATGCGATCTCGCCGGCATGCCTTCGTTGTCAATCCGCTACAGTACGAAACGCCCATCGTCAAGATGATTTTTTCGGATTTTTCCTGCTTTTTCCTCAAGCCGCGGGACGCGGTCCGCGCGACTGCTAGAATGGTCTTCAGCCCGTCACGCCCTTTAGCCAGGCACTCACCCCCAGCCACCGGCAGCCGGGCTCCCTCAACCACAGGAGAGAGCCATGAAAGGCGACAAGAAAGTCATCCAGTACCTGAACAAGGCCCTTGCAGTCGAGCTCACCGCGATCAACCAGTATTTCCTCCACGCCCGCATGTACAAGAACTGGGGCCTGGCTGCGCTGGCCAAGCACGAATACGACGAGTCGATCGAGGAAATGCGCCACGCCGACAAGCTGATCGAGCGCATTCTCTTTCTCGAAGGTCTGCCCAACCTGCAGGACCTGAACAAATTGCTGATCGGCGAGAACGTCGTCGAATGTCTCGCCTGCGACCTCAAGCTCGAACTCGGCGGCCGTGCACTCTACGTCGAGGCCATCGCGCACTGCGAATCGGTCAGGGACTATATCTCGCGGGAAATCCTCACCGGCATCCAGGCGGACACCGAAGAACATATCGACTATCTCGAAACCCAGCTCGATCTCGTCAAGCGCATGGGCGAGCAGAACTACGCGCAGACTGCGGCCGGCCCCGCCGAAGGCTGAGCCGAGTCGCCGTACAATGGGCGCCCCCCACGGGGCGTTTCCCGTCGCTGCCCATGTCCTTCGACCCCAACTGCCGCGCCTGCCCCCGCCTGGCGAATTTTCTCGACGAAGTTCGCACGAAATACCCTGGCTATCACGCACGGCCGGTCCCCGCTTTCGGCGCGTCCCGCCCCCGCCTGCTGATCGTCGGCCTCGCGCCCGGCATGCACGGAGCCAATCGCAGCGGCCGCCCGTTCACCGGCGACCACGCCGGCATCCTGCTCTACGCGACCCTGCACAAATTCGGCTACGCCAGCGCGCCTGTGTCGGCTAGCGTGGCTGACGGTCTGCGCCTCATCGACTGCCGCATCACCAACGCGGTGAAATGCCTGCCGCCCGCGAACAAGCCCGAGTCTGCCGAGATTCGCGCCTGCAACCGTTTTCTTGCCCAGGAACTGGCCGAACTCCCCACAGGTGCGCGCATTCTAGCCTTGGGGCGGGTCGCTCACGAGGCCGTGTTGCACGCGCTCGGACTCAAGCCCCGGGACCATCCCTTCGCGCACGGCGGCAACCACCCGCTGCCTGGTGGCCGGCGTCTGGTCAGCAGTTATCATTGTTCCCGTTACAACACGCAGACCCGCCGCCTCACGCCCGAAATGTTCGAAGCCGTGTTCCGGCAGTTGCAGGAGACCTGACATGCCCATCGTCACCCTGAAAATCGCCGGCTGCCTCAGCCGCGAACAGAAACGGAAAATCGCCGAGGAAATTACCGCCACCCTGGAACGCCACGCGAACAAGCCGGCGTCGTACACCTACATCGCCTTCGAGGAACTGCCCGACGAGAACTGGGCCATCGCCGGCAAGCTGCTGGACGAGACCTGACCGGCCGTCGGCGCGTCTAAAGAAACTTCACGGGCCGGCCGATACAAGCCTCATCGCCGCCTGCCGGCGCACTCACCCCCCCAGGATTTCTCGTGAAGATCGACAAACGTATTCCCCCGACTGCCGCATCCCGGATTGCCTCGACCAAGGGAAAGGGCGCAGACAAGCGCATGGCTGCGGGCGCGACCAGCGGCGATTCGCTCACCCTAACCGATTCCAGCACCCGCATCCGGGCTTTGGAATCGCAGATCGCGTCGGTGGACGTTGCTGATGCGGGCAAGATCGAGTCGGTGAAAGCGGCACTGGCCGACGGCAGTTTCGCCGTCGACGCAGAGGTTGTGGCCGACCGCCTGATCGATCACACCAAGGAAACCCTGCGCAAGCGCCCCCGCAAGAAATAAGGGGAAATACTTCGTACAATCAGGGTCTCGAATCGTCTCCGGAACCCTCCATGAACGACATCCAGCTGAACATCACCGGCATGAGCTGCGGTGGTTGTGTCGCCAGCGTGCAGAACATCCTTTCCGCCTTGCCGGGCGTAGCCAGCGTCGAGATCACGCTCACGCCCGGACAGGCGAAAATCGTCTACGATCCCGCCCGCATCGACCGCGACGCTTTGATCCGCGCGGTCGTCGAGGCTGGATTCGGCGCGAGCGCCTGATCCGGCGTCCGCGCATTCCCGCTGGCCCGAAACGACCACGCCGCGACAGGCCGGGGATTCCCGGCGTGCCCGCCGGTCACATGCGCCCCGCCCCCGCGCCAAGGAGCCACCTTGCCCAAAGCCAAGGAGCTGCGTCGCTTCGTCGTCGACCACGCAGGCGTGGTGCGCGCGATGCAGGCCGATACCGATTACCGGAAACGCATGGAGCCTGCCGAGGTGCTGGACGCGCTGGACCGGCTCGCGCCGCGCCGCTGACGTTCAGGCTTCGCCGTCGCACAGGCGGTCGATCGGCTGCGGGGCGTGCACGCCGTTGCCCTGCACGAAATCGACGCCGATCTGGCGCAGCATCGCCAGTATGGCGTCCGATTCGACATACTCGGCGACGGTCTTCAACCCGATCTGGTGGCCGATCCGGTTCATCGCGTCGACCATCAGGCGGTCGACCGGGTTGGTGACGATGTCGCGCACGAAGGCGCCGTCGATCTTCAGGTAATCGACGTCGAGGTTCTTCAGGTAGTTGAACGACGACAGGCCGCTGCCGAAATCGTCCAGTGCGAAACTGCACCCGAAGCCGCGCACCGCCTCGATGAAGGCATTGACGACCGTCAGGTTGCCGATCGCGGCGGTTTCAGTGATTTCGAAGCACAGATGCGGCCCCAGTTCGGGCATCGCCTCCAGCCGGGCGAGCAGCATGTCGCGGAACGCCGGGTCTTTCAACGACGCGCCCGACAGGTTGACCGCAAACAGACAGGGCGTCGTCCCCGGCGTGCCGAAATGGCGGCGACAGAAGCTCAGGGTTTCTTCGATCACCCAGGTATCGAGCACGGGCATGACGAAATAGCGCTCGGCGGCAGGAATGAAGGCCATCGGCATGACCAGTTCGCCGTTCTCATCCAGCATGCGCAGCAGCAATTCGACATGGCGCAGGCGCGGTTCGCTGCCGTCGGCACGACGTATTTCCTGCCACGCCAGACGCAGACGCCGCTCCTCGATGGCGTGCTGGATGCGCGCAACCCACTGCATCTCGCCGCGATGCTTCGCCAGCTCGAGGTCACGGGTTTCGTAGACGTGGATCTGGTTGCGGCCCCGATCCTTGGCGACATAGCAGGCCGCATCGGCCGCGGAGAGCAGGTTGGCGGCGGTGCCGCTGTCGCGCCTGATCGCCACCATGCCGACACTGATGCCGACCGCAAAAATACGCTCATCCCACTTGAACCGGAAACGCTGCACCTCGGCGCGGAACTGGTCGGCCACCTGGATCGCGGCATCGATGCCGCAATTTTCCAGTAGCAGCGCGAATTCGTCGCCGCCCAGGCGCGCCAGCGTATCGCGCTCGCGCAGGCCCGATTTCAGCAACAGCGCGAGCTGGCGCAACAGCTCGTCGCCCGCCGCATGGCCGCAGGAATCGTTGATGACCTTGAATTGATCGAGATCCATGTAGCACAGCGCGTGTTCGCGTCCCTGCGACACGGCGGACTGCCGCAGGCGTTCCAGCCGCTGTTCGAATTCGCGCCGATTGATGAGCCCGGTCAGGGCATCGTGGCTGGCCTGATAGACGAGCCGCGCAGTGGCATGGTCGATTTTTTCCTGCATCTGCTCTTGCGCGGTCTGCAGGTGCGCGGCCATGTGATTGATGCCGCGCTGTAGCATGCCGAGTTCGGCCTGCCCGGTCTGCGCCACGCGTTCCTCCAGATGGCCCTCGCCGATGCGGCTCACCGTGTGCGTCAATGCCAGAATGGGACGCGTGATCTGCCGGCCTATCCGCCACGCCAGATACAGACTGGCGACCAGGCCCGCAAGCAGGATGGCGAGACTTTTCAGAATGGCGTCACGCTGGCTGCGGATGGTCGCATCACGGGACACTTCCAGTCCGACCCAGCCTAGCCGTTGCGTTTGCGACGCCGCATCCGATCCGCTTGCAAGATAATCGTCCACCGCCACCGTGGTACGGGTGATCGGCGCGTAATACACCAGCCGTTCGGGATATTCGACCTCATGTATGCGATCCGTCGGCACGCGGGCGAGCAGCGGATTCTCCCATGTGCCCTGGCCCACCTGCGCGACCCATTCTCCGGTATCTGCAAACACCGCCACGCCGCGGATGTCGGGTTCGATCGACGCCTTGTCGAGCAGCGTCTGCAACACCTCGATATTGCCCGAGGCCACACCGTATTCGGCCGCCGGTGCAAGCTGGCGCGCAATCGCCACCGCGCGTGTCCGCAGCGACTGGTCCAGATCGTCGATCTTGCCGGCAATGAGCTGGAACAGCAGCAGCACGCCGATGATCGCCGCTGGCATGATCGCCAGACCAACCACCCGCCCGCGTATGCCGAGTGCCCGCGCCATCAGGGTTCCCCTCCCAGCCGCTTCTCGATCTCCTTTTCCGGCGGCACGACAAAACCCAGCGAGCGCGCCACCTGCTCGTTGACCGATACGCTGTAATAGGCCGGGTAGTCCGCTTCCGGCAGACGCAGCGTCGGCCCGTCCAGTGCCGCGGACAGCCATTCGCAGGCCTGCCGGCTGACCTGCGCCGGGCTGGCGTACAGCGAAAGCAGTGCGCCGGCCCGGGTGAGCGAACGGGAGTAGCCGACCACCGGATCGCGGTAGCGATACGACGTGAGAAGTATGCTTTGCGCAGTATAGGCATTGAATACGCGCCCATCGGGCACCGCAAGTAAAAGCCCCGACTCCGGCAGTACCGCTTCCAGCACGGTCGATAGCCGTGCATCTTCATCCAGAATGGCGTGCACGAGTTCCAGTTTCCAGGGCCGCAGCGCGGCCTCGATGTCCGCGACGAGATCACGTTGCTCCGCGCTCAGCACCACCCCCACGCGGCGCAGCTCGGGGAAGACCAGGCGTATCAGCTTCGCCTGACGCGCGAAGGGTTGATCGAGGAAGATGGCGGATGCGAGCCGCCCGCCTTCGCTCAGACGCGCCCGCCCTGTCTTCCGATACCAGGTGCTCGGCACCAACACGGCGAGTACAGGCGTGCGATTGGGCAGATCAGCCACCGCTTCGGCGGCAGCCACGCCCACGGCCAGCACCACCCGAACGTTGGCGATTGCCTGCGGCGAAAGCGCGGCCGCATACTGGCGATCGAGCGTGTATCCATTGCTCTCGAGCATCACCCGCGCGACCTGATAGACCTCCTGGTAGGCCGCCGTATCGCTCGACAGCACCACGGCAACCCGCTCCGCCTGCGCCCGCAAGGGCAAGACGCACAGAGCCGCGAACCCCAGCACGCATGCGAACAGACGCACGAGCGGCAGAATTCCCGTCAAGCCGTGGGCTCCACGGATGGCAGCGCCCGCCAGAGACAACCCTCCCGACTTTCCCGGTCAATGGCATCGAGCGTTGCGGCATGCCGGGCGCATTCGTCACCGGTCGCCGCCAGCAGGACGGGCAGAGGCCTGAAATGCGACCCGTCGTCGCGACGCGCATCGACGCCCGGATCGAGGCCGATGGACAAACTTTCCTGGCCCCTTGTGAGCGCCAGATACACCGCAGCCAACAGTTCGCAATCGACCAGTGCGCCGTGCAGGGTGCGCGTGGAATTGTCCACGCCGTAACGTTTGCACAGGGCGTCAAGGTTGTTGCGTTGCCCCGGATGCAGTGCTTTTGCCATCACCAGCGTATCGGTCACGCCGGCGACCAGACGGTCGAGCGGCGGCAGGCCGGCGAGCTTCAGCTCCAGGTCGAGAAAGCCCACGTCGAACGGCGCATTGTGGATGATGAGCTCGGCTCCCTGCACGAACTCCACGAATTCGGCCGCGACATCGGCGAAACGCGGCTTGTCGAGCAGGAATTCGTTGCTGATGCCGTGCACCTGCATGGCACCGGCGTCGATCTCGCGGCCGGGCTGCACGTAACGGTGCAGGCTCGTGCCGGTGAGCCTGCGGTTGACCATTTCCACAGCCGCGACTTCGATGATGCGATGCCCCTGGTTGGGGTCGAGGCCGGTGGTTTCGGTATCGAGAATGATCTGGCGCATGGTCGTGGGGGTCAGTGGGCGCTGGCCTGTGCCACGCCCTGGTTGGCGAGCGCGTCCGCGCGTTCGTTTTCGGGATGCCCGGCGTGGCCGCGCACCCAGTTCCATTCGATGCGGTGCTGCTGCGCCAGTTCGTCGAGACGCTGCCACAGATCCTGGTTTTTCACGGGTTTACCTTCGGCGGTGCGCCAATGGCGGCGTTTCCAGCCGGGCAGCCAGTCGCGTATCCCTTTCTGCACGTACTGCGAATCGGTGTGCACGGCCACCTTCGACGGCCGCTTCAGCGATTCCAGCGCGCGGATCACGGCGGTCATTTCCATGCGATTGTTGGTGGTGTCGGCTTCGCCGCCGCAGATTTCCTTGCGGTGGGCGCCGGCGACAAGCAGCGCGCCCCAGCCGCCCCTTCCCGGATTGCCCTTGCAGGCGCCGTCGCTGTAGATGTGGATGGTGTCGTCAGCGCTCACGCCGGATCCGGTATTGTTTGAGGTTGATGACCTTGGCCGCGGGCGACAGCAGACGACGCGCCACAGGCGTCGTCCACTGCGGCAGAATGACGTTCATGCCCTGCACGCGCTTGACCGCCTGCAGGAAATACACGCCGCCGCCCATCGCCCACCAGCGGTCGCCCGCGGGCTCCATGAAACGCAGGCGGCGCAACCAGTGCTCGCGGTTGATCGGCGGACGATAGCAGCACATGCTGCCGGCCGCCACCTCCATCCCGAGCAAGGCCATCCAGTCCTTCACACGGGAGATGTTGAGGAAGCTGCCGTTCCACGGAAACCCCCGTTCGCCGCCTTGCAGCGCACGCGCCAGCCCCCACAGGCTGCGTGGATTGAAGCCGGAGAGGATCAGCCGGCCTTCGGGACGCAGGACACGTCCCGCCTCACGCAGCACCTGGTGCGGGTTGGCGCTGTATTCCAGCACGTGCGGCATCAGCAAAAGATCGAGCGACTGGCCCTCGAACGGCAGGAACATCGCATCGGCCAGCACGTCCGCCCCCGCGGCTTCGCACCGCAGGCGCAGCGGAATGCGGCTGTTGCGAAGAAAGTCGGCGTGCGGCAGGCCGACCTGCACGGCATTGAAGCCGAACACGTCCGACACCGCATTGTCGAAATAGCGCTGCTCGCGGAACAGCAGGTGCTGTCCCAGCGGCGTTTCGAACCATTCCGCATTCTGCTTGGCTAACATGATGCTTTCTCCCGATCCGGCCCCGCAATGTTGACCCTGATACCCCTGCCCGCGTTCGACGACAACTACATCTGGGTGTGGCACGACGCACGGCATGCGGTCGCCGTCGATCCCGGCGACCCCGAGCCGCTCATCGACTATCTCGACACGCGCGGGCTCGACTTGAGCGCCGTGCTCGTCACCCACCACCACCGCGATCATACCGGCGGCAATCTCGCCCTGCGTCAACGCTACGGCTGCGCCGTTCACGCCCCCGACAATCCGCGCATTCCCGGCGTCACGCATGTCGTGCGTGGCGGCGACACCGTGATGATAGCCACTCCCGCGCTGCGTTTCGAGGTGCTGGCCACGCCCGGCCACACCCTCGACCACGTCAGCTATCATGGCCACGGCTGCCTGTTCTGCGGCGACACCGTGTTCGGCTGCGGCTGCGGGCGCCTGTTCGAAGGCGACGCGAAGACGATGGCCGCAAGTCTCGACGCCATTCTCGAACTTCCCGACTCAACCCGCGTCTGTTGCGCGCACGAGTACACGCTTGCCAACATCGACTTCGCCAGAACGATAGACGGAGCCAACCCGGCCCTGCGCGAGCGCGCGCGCCGCGATCGCGCATCGCGCACGGAAAACCGCCCCACCCTGCCCTCCACGCTCGCCCTCGAAAAAAACACCAACCCTTTCCTGCGCTTCCACGATCCCGACATGACCGCATTCGCGGCGCGCACCCTGGGCCGCGCGCACCCCGAGCCGCCCGAAGTCTTCGCCGCGATCCGTGCCGCCAAGGACGCCTGGGACGCCGCTCAGGCCTGAAATCGCACGCACCGTCCGCGGTGCACGCCGCAAGGTTGACTGCACCGCAAGCACCCCCTTACGATAGCGCGCTACAACGCGCAGCGTTGACTGCATCGCCCTCTCCCGCACGCGGGAAAGGGCAGGTGGTGATGGAATCGCCGAGGGCGATGGCGTTTCATCTTTCGGAGTGGCGAATCGCCATGAGCGTTAACCCCAATCGAGCACGGGAGTCTGTCTTGCCCGGAATTTCATCCAGCCATCGGGCGCTTGCCATGCTTCTGGCCTGCACCGCGCTACTCGCGATGCCGGATGCGCGCGCGCAGGTCCATACGCTGCAATGGGACACAGGTACAACCGACATGGCGGAAACGCCTGACGCCCTTGCGTCGACCGACGTCTGGCAACGCATCCGCAACGGTTTCAGGATCGGCGACGATGCCGAGCAGAACCCGCTCGTCGCGGTTCATGCCGCCTGGTACGCTGCACGCCCCGACTACGTACGCCGGATGATCGAGCGCTCGCGGCGTTATCTTTACCACATTGTCGAAGAGACAGACCGCCGTGCGATGCCGATGGAGATCGCGCTCCTGCCGATGATCGAAAGCGCGTTCAATCCGGTTGCGCTTTCCCCATCGGCCGCGTCCGGCATCTGGCAGTTCATTCCTTCGACCGGTCGGCTCTATGGCCTGAAGCAGGATGCCTGGTACGACGGACGCCGCGATTTCACCGCCGCCACCCGCGCCGCGCTCGACTATCTCGGCAAGCTCTATCTCGATTTTGGCGACTGGCAGCTCGCGCTTGCCGCCTACAACTGTGGCGAAGGCTGCGTCGCACGCGCCATCCAGAAGAACGTCGCGCTCGGCCTGCCTACCGACTACGCCAGCCTGCCCCTGCCCGCCGAAACGCGCCACTACGTCCCCAAACTGCTCGCCGTGCGGCAGATGATCCGCACCCCCGAGGCCCATGGCATCGTGCTCGACCCCCTGCCCAACGAACCCTATTTCGAAGAGGTTGTCGTCAACGCCAGCCTGGACGTGCCTTCCGCCGCCCGGCTCGCCGGCGTCAGCCGCGACGAATTTCTCGCATTGAACGCCGCCTTCCCGAAACAGGTCATCCGTTCCGACACCCCGGTCAGACTGCTCGTCCCCGCAGGCCGCGCCGGCGACTTCCGGCAGAACCTGGACACCGGCGACTGGGACAGCTGGCAGCCTTATTCCGCGCAGCGCGGCGAACGCCCCGAGAGCATCGCCCGGATTCTCGGCGTCAGCCTCGAACGGCTCGAAGCACACAACACGTTTCACCTGGAACGCGGCAGATTCGCCCGCCCGCAGACCATACTGGTGCCCGTGAAGAACCGTGCCGCCGCCCCCGCGGCAAGCACACCCGACAGCGCCCTGACGTATGTCATCCAGCGCGGCGACACCCTGTTCGGCATCGCCCGCCAGCATGGCATCAGTGTCGCCCGGCTCCGCGAAGCCAATCCCCAGCTGGACACAGCCCCCATCCAGCCTGGACACGCCATCAACCTGCCCGCCGGGGCCCTGACAGAGGCTGCGCCTGTGCAACGCGACTACCGGGTCGAATCTGGCGATACCCTGTTTGCCATCGCCCGCCGCTTCAACATCACGCTGACGGAACTCAAGGCCTGGAACCCGGCCGTGCGTGAAACACCGGCCATCCACCCTGGGCAACAGCTGACCGTCGCGCAGCCCTGAGCACCGACACCGCACGGATCGCGGATCAGACCACGCTGCGCACGTTCGGCAAACGCCGCGATTTTCCGTTCAGCCATGCCGGCAAGCTGCTGGACGAGGACGAGTAAGGTCTTGTGAGCGCCATCACCAAGGAATTTCTTGCTTCGCTGCCCACGCTGCCGGGCGTCTACCGCATGATCGACGCGGCCGACGCCGTGCTCTATGTCGGCAAGGCCAAGGATCTGAAAAAACGCGTCTCCAGCTACTTCCAGAAAACCGGGCAGAGCCCGCGCATCCAGCTGATGCTCAAATCGGTCGCGCGCATCGACACCACCA
>CAZOVQ010000001.1:0-49012 GCA_964583195.1 uncultured Thiobacillus sp. | reverse complement strand
GCCGATATTGTTCGTATCAGAACCATTCTTCCTCCAGGGCAAGCAGGCGGCGCGCTTCCTGGCGCGCCAGCGCGTTGGCGAGATTGAGATCGGGATCGGCGGCGGCGGGCGCATCGAGCACACCCTGCAAGGCGGCGTGAAAGCCCGCGCGATCCCCGGTTTGCCGCAGCAGGTAACGCGCAAGATACACTTCGGTCATCAGGAATCCGCCGCGGGAGATTTCCGCCGCGCGCGCGAAATGCCGCGCCGCACGAGCGGGGTCGCCGCCGAACATCGGCGCGCGCGAACCGTAGTAGACGCCAAAGAAAACATGCGGCCCGCCGTGATAATAGGCTTCGTCGAGTTCAAGCACGCGACGCATCATGGCCTCGACGCGCGGCAGTTCGTCGATGCGAGCGGGGTCGTGAAGTTGCAGTTCTATCCATTTGCCCCAGGCCGACGCCGCCCAGAAGAGCGCCGGCACCGCGCGCGCATCGAGCGCGGCGAGCGCCTTGCCGAGTCCGTCCGTGTCGCCGGCGAGCGCCGCCTGCGACACCCCCGACGATTCAAGTGCAGCCAGGGCGTGGTCGCGCGCACGGCGATACAGGGCGGCGGCGCGTTCCGGGTCGTCTGCCTCGACAAAACCGAGTGCGTAGCCGTGATAGCCCATGGCTGCCTGCACACGGTAGGCGCCGTTGCCCGGGTCTGCAAGCAGCAGGCCGTCGAGCAGCTTGAGGTTGGCGGGCAGACTTGCGCGTGCCAGCTCGACGTCGGTTTCCCGGTTCATCGCCGTCATCCCCGAATCGATCAGCGGCGCCGCACCGCGCGCGACCAGCCGGCCGGTCGAACACCCCGCCAGCAGACCCAGCGCGCACGCCAGAGCCACCGCGTGCAGCAGACGCGAACGCATACGCTCCTCTCCTCGAATATCGGCCGAATGCCGCTTGCCATGCTAGCACTGTCCGAGTGCGCGTGCCGCTTTGGCATAATCGCCGGATGAACGCCGCCCCATTCACTCCGGATTGTGCCCGCCATGCGGCGCAATGTGCCGTGCCCGGGCAAACCGCCTTGCGCCAGGGCTGGCTCACGCATCCGTTTCGGGCGCCGCGCGCGTTGCGTGGCGCGCTGTCGGACCGTGCCTCGCTCACCGGCCGCCTGAAGGCCCGTCACGCGGATTTCGGGGTATGTCCGGTTTTCCGTGGTCTCGCCGCGCCCATCGCCGACGAAGCCCGGCTGCTCGGGCTTGCGCCCGGCGCACGCGCGTATGTGCGCGAAGTGCTGCTGCTGGGCGATGGCAAGGCGCGCGTGTTCGCCCATAGCGTGCTGTCGCGCGCCAACCTGCGCGGTGCCTGGCGTGGCGTCGCCGGGCTGGGAACGCGGCCGCTGGGCGAGGCGCTGTTCGCCGATCCGCGTATCCGCCGGCTGGCGCTCAGCAGCCGGCGGCTCGATGCGCGACATCCGCTGTATCGCGCCGCACGGCGCCACGCAGGCATCGGCGCGCGCACGCTGTGGGCGCGCCGCTCCACGTTCTGCCTGCGCGGCGCGAGACTGCTCGTCACCGAAGTTTTCCTGCCCGATTTTTCCGCGCCATGACGCTCGCCGAACGCCTGACCGAATACGAAAAACTGATGCGGCTCGACAAGCCTATCGGTATCCTGCTGCTGCTGTGGCCGACGCTGTGGGGACAATGGTTCGCCGGGCAGGGCCGGCCGGACTGGCTGATTCTGTGGCTATTCGTCGTCGGCGTGGTGCTGATGCGTTCCGCCGGCTGTGTCATCAACGATTACGCCGACCGCGATTTCGATCCGCACGTCGCACGCACGCGCGACCGTCCGCTGGCCGCGGGGCGGGTGTCGCCGAAGGAAGCTCTGGCGCTGGCGGGGGGCCTTTCGCTGCTGGCTTTTCTGCTCATTCTGCCGCTCGATCCGCTGGTGTGGAAACTTTCCTTCGTGGCGCTGTTTCTTGCCGCAAGCTATCCATTCACCAAGCGGTTTTTCGCGGTTCCGCAGGCCTATCTCGGCGTCGCCTTCGGTTTCGGCATTCCCATGAGCTACGCTGCACTGTGGGGCACGGTGCCCACCGAAGCCTGGTGGCTGTTGCTTGCCAATGTGTTCTGGGCCATCGCCTACGACACCGAATACGCAATGGTCGACCGCGAGGATGATCTGAAGATCGGCATCCGCACCTCGGCGATCACCTTCGGCCGTTTCGATCGCCGCCATCGCGCTGTGCTACGCGGCGGCGCTGGGACTGCTGGCCTGGGTGGGCGCGGCGCGTGCGATCAACTGGCCGTATTACGCTGGGCTGGCCGTCGCGGCGGTGATTGCCGCCTGGCATCTGTGGCTGATCCGGGGACGTGAGCCGCGCGCCTGCTTTCGCGCCTTTCTGCACAATGCGTGGTTTGGCGCCGCGGTGTTCGCCGGTCTGGTGATGAGCCTTTCATGACGGGCAGGCGATGCGCGACAGCCGGCTGTCGGGATAGGCCTGTCTGATGTCGTCGAGCCGTTTGAGCAGGTCCGGGTCGTCACTCCTGACAATGAAATAAAACCCGGTGCCCTGACGCGGCACCCGCTCGATTCCGGTGCCGTGCACGCCCTTGGCCTCCAGTTCCCGCGTGCGCCGCGCGGCCGCCGCATCGTTGGCGTAAAGTCCGAGCGAGATGGCGTTGCGCCAGGGGCCGTCGTTTACCACGAAGGCATCGCGCACGCCCGCCGCGAGTAGCTCGCCGAGTTTTTCCGAGGCCGCGCGCGCGCTCGGCAGCGGTGGAAAGACCACCCAGCGCCGGGTGTCGAGCGCAACTTCGGCAAACGACATCGGCCGCTCGCCCGCGAGCGTCTTCAGACGCTCGCGCACGGCCGGGAAATCTGCTGCACCGAGATCGCGCCACTCGACGCAGAGCGCCTCGCGCGCTGTCTCCGGCGCGCGAGGCGCCCGCGAGGCCTCCGGCGCGGCGGCGAGCCACACACTATCGACGTTGAGCGGCGCGACCGGCTGCGCCGGGTCCAGCCAGCCTTGCGTGCGGGCGACGAAAAAGCCGGCGACGCCGAGGTTCAGCGCCAGCAGCAGGGCCACGATCCATTTCATGCCGGGGTGTTCATCTCCGTTACACAGACCATGCCTTCGAGCACCAGCGAGGGTGCCGGTTCCGCATCGCCGTCCAGATGGGGCAGCAGCCAGTCGGCGTCGCCGCCGGTGACGAGACAGGCGGCTGGACGCGCCAGTTGCTGGGCCAGCCGCGCCCGCTGCGTGCGCACCGCGCCGGCTAGTGCCGCGGCGATGCCGCTTTCCGCGGCGTCGCTGGTGCGGCGGGGAAAATCGCGGCAGACGCCTGCGTCGGCGGTCGCACGCGCGGTTCCCTGCCGCAGGGCAGCACGCATCAATGCCCGGCCGGGGACGATGAGACCGCCGATGAAGTGGCCGCCGGGATCAAGTGCGTCGACTGTCATCGCGGTGCCTGCCGACACCACCAGCGTCGCGCAATGCTTGCGCTGCCAGGCGCCGATCAAAGCCATCCAGCGGTCCACGCCCAGTTGCGCGGGGATTTCGTAGCCGTTCGTGACTGCGCCGAAGCGCTCAGCCGATTCGAGCCAGCGGGCGCTCACTCCGGCGCGTTGCAGCAGGGCGGAGAGCGCCACCGCGTTTTCCTCGCGGGTGACGCTCGCCACCGTGACGCTGCGTTCCCGGGTCAGTTCGGCCGCAAGTCCCGAGAGATCGGTGTAGTCGGCATGGCCTTGGGCCAGCCAGCGGCCGTCGGCGACGACTGCCCATTTCAGGCGCGTATTGCCTGCGTCGATCAGCACGCGCGGCAGGCTCACGTCGTCCGCCCCAGGCGCAGGCTGATTTCGCCACCGTGATGCACACCGAGGGTGCCGTCCGCGCCGCGCAGCAGGAAGGCGCCGCCGTCGTCGACGCCGGCGGCCGTGCCCGAGAGCGTGCGCCCGTCGGGCAGGTGGAGTGTGACTGTTTTGCCGGCGCAGGCATCGAGCGCCTGCCAGGTTTCACGCAGGGCGGCGAAGCCGTGCAGTCGAAATGTCTCGACCGCCGAGCGTATTTCCGCGAGACATTCGGCCAGCATCCGGTTGCGGCCTGGGGTTACGCCCAGCGTCTCGAGGTCGGTCGCGGCCTGGCCGATGCGTTCACGCTGCGTCGCGTGCAGGCGCACGTTGATGCCCACACCCGCGACGGCGATGGCCGGGCCGTTCATGTCGCCCTGGACCTCGATCAGGATACCGGCCAGCTTGTGCCGGCCGACCAGGATGTCGTTCGGCCATTTGACCCGCGCGGCACTGCGGCCGTGACGGTTGATCGCGCGTGCGACGGCAAGCCCCACGACCAGGCTCAGTCCGCCCAGGCTTTGCAGACCGCCTTCGAACCGCCACAACACGGAAAACGTCAGACTGCCGCCCGGTGCCGCATGCCAGGCGCGGCCGCGCCGGCCACGCCCGGCGAGCTGATGTTCCGCCACGACAGTCGTGCCCTCGCGCGCACCGCGCTGGGCCAGGGCCAGCAGCACGCTGTTGGTTGAATCCACGCAGTCGGCAAGGTGCAGGTCGAACCCACCGGCTTGGGCGCCGAGCGCGTCCATGACGGCTGCACGCGACAGCCATTCGATCGTGTCCGGCAGGCGGTAGCCGCGCCCGCGCACGGCGTGGACCGTCAGCCCCAGACGTTCGGCCTCGGTCAGCACATTGAACACACTCGCGCGCGACAGGCCGAATTCGTGCGCCAGCGCCTGGCCGGAATGGAAGGCGCCGTCCGACAGACGACGCAGGATGGGGAAAAGCGCTTGTTGGGTTCGCGGCGGCACCCGGCGATTCTACACGCGTGCCGCCGGCGGCCCGATCCACGCCGCCGGCGGGCAGAGCGGTTCGGTGCCGCGCCGCAGCGTGGACAGGCGACACCGTCCGTGCCGCCCTTGCGCCATCGCCGGCACGGTAGAATCCCGCTTCGCCATTTACGAGTGTTGCCATGTCTGCCTTTGCCCGCCCCAGCGGACGCGCGCCCGACGCGTTGCGCGCCCTGTCGTTCACCCGCCGCTACACCAAGCACGCCGAGGGTTCGGTGCTCGTCGCCATGGGCGACACGCGCGTGCTCGTCACCGCCAGCGTGCTGGAGAAGGTGCCGCCGCACAAGAAGGGCAGCGGCGAAGGCTGGGTGACTGCGGAATACGGCATGCTGCCGCGTTCCACCCATACCCGCACCGACCGCGAGGCGGCGCGCGGCAAGCAGAGCGGCCGCACCCAGGAAATTCAGCGCCTGATCGGGCGCAGTCTTCGCGCCGTGGTCGATCTCGCGAAGCTTGGCGAGCGCACCATTCATCTCGATTGTGACGTGCTGCAGGCCGACGGCGGCACCCGCTGTGCCAGCATCTGCGGCGCGTATGTCGCGCTCGCCGAGGCGGTCGCCGGTTTGCTGGCTGCGGGAAAACTCGCCGAATCGCCGCTTGTCGACAGCGTCGCCGCCGTCTCGGTCGGCGTCTATCAGGGGGTGCCCGTGCTCGATCTCGACTACGCCGAGGATTCCGGTTGCGATACCGACATGAACGTGGTCATGACCGGCGCGGGCGGCTTCGTCGAAGTGCAGGGCACGGCTGAAGGCGCGCTGTTTTCACGCGCCTCGCTCGAAGCCCTGCTCGACCTGGCCGGCGCCGGAATCGCAGAGATCGGCAAAGCCCAGCAGGAGGCACTCGCAGCATGAGCCAACTCGTCATCGCCTCCGGCAACGCCGGCAAGCTGCGTGAAATCGAGCGCATCCTCGCGCCGCTCGGTATCCGGGCTGTGCCGCAATCCGAATTCAACGTCCCCGACTGCCCCGAACCACACCTTACCTTCGTCGAAAACTGCCTCGCCAAGGCGCGCCACGCCAGCGTCCATAGCGGACTGCCGGCGCTGGCCGACGATTCGGGCATCTGCGTCGAGGCACTGGGCGGCGCGCCCGGTGTGCTCTCCGCACGCTATGCGGGCGAACCCAGATCCGATGCGCGCAACAACGAGAAACTCGTCGCCGCGCTCGCCGGCGAATCCAATCGGCGCGCGCACTACACCTGCGTCATGGTCTTCGTGCGCCATCCCGACGATCCCGAACCGGTGATTGCCGAAGGCCGCTGGCACGGAGAAATCATCGACACCCCGCGCGGCAGCAACGGCTTCGGCTACGACCCGTATTTTCTCGTCCCCGAATACGGCAAGACCGGCGCCGAGCTCGACGCCGACACCAAGAACGCGATCAGCCATCGTGGCCAGGCGTTACGCGACCTGGTGGACAAGCTGAAGCGGCTCGAACGGATTGGCTGAACATCGCGTTCCCCTGCGCGGTGGCGGTCTCACGGCGCCTCCGCCGCTGTCGCTCTACATCCACCTGCCGTGGTGCGTGAAGAAGTGTCCCTACTGCGACTTCAATTCGCACAGCGTTCGCCCCTCGCCTGCGAGCGGACGAGGGGGCGAGGGGGCGGGCGCACTCCCCGAAAGCGACTACATCGACGCCCTGCTTGCCGACCTGGAACAGGCGCTACCCGACATCTGGGGCCGCAGGATCCACAGCGTATTCTTCGGCGGTGGAACCCCCAGCCTGTTTTCAGCCGCCGGCATCGACCGCATCCTCGTCGGCGTGCGCACGCTCACCCCGCTTGTGCCCGGCGCGGAAATCACCCTCGAAGCCAACCCCGGCACCGTCGAAGCGGGGCGCTTCCAGGGCTATCGCGAGGCCGGCGTCACGCGGCTATCGCTCGGCATACAGAGCTTCAACCCGCGCCATCTCCGGGGGCTCGGACGCATCCACGACGATATCGCCGCCCGCCGTGCCGCCGAACTGGCGGCGATGCATTTCGATACCTTCAATCTCGACCTCATGTACGCCCTGCCCGGACAGACGTCCGGCGAGGCACTCGCCGACCTCGACATCGCGTTGTCGTTCCGGCCGCAGCATCTGTCCGCCTATCATCTCACCCTGGAACCCAACACCCCATTCGGACACAGCCCGCCGCCGAACCTGCCGGACGACGATGCCGCCGCCGACATGCAGGACGCGATCGAGGCGCGGCTCGACGCCGCCGGTTACGCGCACTATGAAACCTCGGCCTACGCCCGGCCCGGCCATGCCTGCCGCCACAACCTCAACTACTGGCAGTTCGGCGACTACCTCGGTATCGGCGCCGGAGCACATTCCAAGCTGAGCTTCCACGACCGCATCGTGCGGCAGATGCGCGTGAAGCATCCGCAGCACTACATGCAAAGCCTTGTTTCCGCTGCCGCCGGCAAGGGGACGGGGCGGCACATTGCCGACCGCCGCAGCCTCACGCGTGACGACCTGCCCTTCGAATTCATGATGAACGCCCTGCGTCTCAGCCGGGGCGTGGCGAGCGCGCTGTTCGAAGAACGTACCGGCCTGCCGCTCGTCACGTGCACCGGCGCGCTGCAACGCGCACGCGCGCAGGGGCTGCTCGTATGCGATGCCGGGACACTCAGGCCAAGCCTGCGCGGTCGGCGTTTCCTGAACGATCTGCTCGCGTTGTTCCTGGCGGAATGAACGCCGGGTGCTTCAGATTTCCTCGACCGCGAAAATCCGCCGGTGCTCGCGCATGGCGTAGCGGTCGGTCATGCCGGCGATATAATCGGCCACGGCACGCGCGCCTTCGAGCGATTCTCGCGCCTGGTGTTCGGGCGGCAGCAGGCGGGCGTCGCCGACGAAGGCGGTGAAGAGATCGGTGACGATGCGCGTGGCCTTGGCGCTCATGCGCTGAACCTTGTAGTGCCGGTAAAGATGGTGCAGGAGAAAGCGCTTCAGTTCGCGGTGCTCGTCGAGCAGCGACGCGCTGAAAGTGACCAGCGGCGGCGCGGCGCGCACGTCGTCGATGCTGGTCACGCCGGCGGCGGCGAGATTCGCGCGCGTGGTTTCCAGCAGATCGAGAATCAGGGTGTTGATCATGCGGCGCACCGTTTCGGTCACCAGACGGCGACCGGCGAGATCGGGATATTGCACGCGCACGGCGTCGAGATGCCGGGCGAAAATGCGAACCGCGGAGAGCTGTTCCAGCGAGATCAGCCTGGAACGCAGGCCGTCGTCGACGTCATGGTTGTTGTAGGCGATCTCGTCCGCGAGATTGGCGATCTGCGCTTCGAGGCCCGGCTGGCGTCCTGCGAGGAAGCGCTCGCCCAGGGCGCCGAGTTTTGCCGCGTTGCCGGCCGAGCAGTGCTTGAGTATGCCTTCGCGCGCCTCGAAAGTGAGATTCAGCCCGTCGAATTCGGCGTAGCGCTCCTCCAGCATATCGACCACGCGCAGCGATTGCAGGTTGTGCTCGAAGCCGCCGTGTTCGCGCATGCAGGCATTCAACGCATCCTGGCCGGCGTGGCCGAAGGGCGTGTGGCCAAGGTCGTGCGCCAGTGCGACGGCTTCGACCAGGTCTTCGTTGACGCCCAGCAGGCGGGCGATGGTGCGGCCGATCTGCGCGACTTCGAGACTGTGCGTGAGCCGGGTGCGGAAAAGATCGCCTTCGTGGTTGACGAACACCTGGGTCTTGTACTCCAGCCGGCGGAAGGCGGTGGAATGGACGATGCGGTCGCGGTCGCGCTGGAATTCGGAACGCGGCGCCGCCGCCGCTTCGGGGTGGACGCGGCCGCGCGTATGCGCGCTGTGCGCGGCGTAGGGCGCGAGGCCGTCCATCAGTGTGGCGCCGCCGTGAGCACGCCGGCGAGCATCTCATCCGTCACGTCGCCGGTGAGGACGGCTTCGCCCAGCTTCTTCAGAAGCACGAAGCGCAGTCTGCCGGATTCGATTTTCTTGTCGTGCCCCATGAGATCGAGCCAGGTCGCCACGTCCAGTTCGGGCGCCGTGTCCGGCAGGCCCGCGGCGCGGATCAGCGTGCGCGTGCGTGCCACGTCGGCGTCCGCAATCCAGCCCAGCCGTCGCGAGGTTTCCGCCGCCAGCACCATGCCCGCGCCGACGGCTTCGCCGTGCAGCCAGTTGCCGTAGCCCATTGCGGTCTCGATGGCGTGGCCGAAGGTGTGGCCCAGATTGAGCAGGGCGCGGATGCCGCCTTCGCGCTCGTCCTGCGCAACCACTTCTGCCTTGATCTCGCACGAGCGAAAGACCGCGTGCGCGATGGCTTCGGTGTCGAGCGCGCGCAGCCGGCCGATGTTCGTTTCCAGCCAGGCGAAAAAACCGGCGTCGCGGATGAGGCCGTACTTGATGACTTCGGCGAGTCCCGCCGACAGTTCGCGGGCGGGCAGCGTCGCCAGCGTGCCGGTGTCGGCGAGCACGGCCTGCGGCTGGTAGAAGGCGCCAATCATGTTCTTGCCCGCCGGGTGGTTGATGCCGGTCTTGCCGCCCACCGAGGAATCGACCTGCGACAGGAGCGTGGTGGGAATCTGGATGAAGGGCACGCCGCGCTGATAGCAAGCTGCCGCGAAGCCGGTCATGTCGCCGATCACGCCGCCGCCCAGGGCGATGAGCGTCGTCTTGCGCTCGGCGCGCCAGGCGAGCAGGGCGTCGAAAATCAGGTTCAGCGTTTCCCAGGTCTTGTAGGCCTCGCCGTCCGGCAGGATGACGGGATGCACCGCCACGCCGGCCGCCGTCAGCGTGTTTGTCAGGCGTTCGAGGTAGAGCGGCGCCACCGTGACGTTGGTCACCACTGCCACGCGCTTCTGTGGCAGGTGTGGCACGATCAGCTCGGCGCGTTCCAGAAGGTTGGCGCCGATATGGATGGGATAGGAGCGGTCGCCAAGATCGACGGTGAGGGTCTGCATGGGCGGGAAGACGGGGGGACGCAACTGGAAGCCGACATTGTAGCAACCGCGTCCCGCCGGCGGCGGCTACAATCGGATATCCGCCCGCTCACCGGAATCCGTGTCTTGGACCGCTTCGACCCTGCCCTGATATCCGTCGTCCTCGCCTGCCGCGACGACGAGGCCACCGTGGAAACCACGGTTGAGTGCGCGCTCGGCCAGACCTGGCCGCAACTTCAGATCGTCGCGGTGGACGACGGCTCGGCCGATGCCACGCCGGAAATCCTGCGTGCCTGCGCCATGCGCCACCCTGAACGCATGCGGCTGCTGCACCTGGGCCGAGCCGGTCGCTACGCCGCGCGCAACCATGGACTCGCCCATGCCGATGGCAATTACATCGCGTTTCTGGAACCCGGCCAGCGCTGGCATCCCGAGGCCCTGAACCGCCTGCACGCGGCGCTCGAAGACGCCGCCGCCGATATCGCCTATTGCGGTTGGCAGCAGGATGAAGCCATCGTCGCTTCTGCGGCGGAAATTCCACTCGAGTTCGACGCAGCGGGCGCCATCACGCATGCGCTGCAACATGGCCCGTGGCCGCTAAACTGCGCGCTGGTGCGTCGTCAGTTGATCGACGCGGCGCGCGGCTTTTCGGAGCGCGCGCCGACGGCCATGGACTACGACCTGTGGCTGCGCCTGTTCGCCGCCGAGCCGAAACTCGTGCGTGTGCCCGAGGCGCTGGCGTTCCACAGCGGGGTTTCCAGCGATGAACGCACCGCGCCGCGCTGGCGCCAGGTCTTCGACGCCTGTGCCGTGCGCCGCGATTTCACCCGGCAGCATATGCAACGGTTCGCGCGTCTGGCGCCGGGGCAGCGCCGCGCCCTGATTCGAGGCCCGCTCGTGCGCGAAGCCTATCGCTGCCACTGGCGCGGCGACGGCGAATCTGCGCGCCGCCTGTTCCGCCGCGCCTTGCGCGCCGGCGGCTGGCAGGCGGGCGATCTCAAACACCTGATCGCCAGCCTCCTGCCGGCGCCGCTGTATCGCATGCTCGTCGATGCCGTCGCGCGGCGGCGCAGCACGAGCTGATCCCCATGCCTGCCTTGATCGACCCCCTGTTCCGTCTTGCCGCCGCCCGCCTGTCGCCGGCGGGGCCCGGTGCCCGTCTCAGCATCCTGATTTTTCATCGGGTGCTGCCGCAGCCCGACCCGCTGTTTCCCGGCGAAGCCACGGCCGCGAGCTTCGACGCGCAGATGCAGCTCGTGAAATCGCTGTTCAACGTGTTGCCGCTGCCCGACGCCATCGCCCGCCTCAAAACAAGCGCGCTGCCCGCGCGCGCCGCCTGCATCACCTTCGACGATGGTTACGCCGACAATGCCACCCAGGCCTTGCCCATCCTGAAAAAACACGGGCTTGCCGCCACCTTCTTCATCGCCACTGCCTACCTTGACGGCGGGCGCATGTTCAACGATACGGTGATCGAGGCCGTGCGCCGCTGCCCGTACCACGTCCTCGATCTGGAAGCGCTCGGCCTCGGACGTCATCCGCTCGGCACGCCGAGTGCGCGGCGCCGCGCCATCGACCGCCTGCTGCCGCAGGTGAAATATCTGCCACGCGACGCCCGCACGGAAACCGTCGAGCGCATCGCCGAATGTGCGGCCGTCGGTGACCTGCCCGGCGATCTGATGATGCGTACCGCGCAGCTCCAGGCCCTGCACGCCGCCGGCATGGAAATCGGCGGCCATACCCATCATCACCCCATCCTCGCCGGACTCGGGGCAGAGGAAGCGCGTGCCGAAATCGCCGCCGGCAAGGCCAGGCTCGAAGAAGTTCTCGGCGCCCCGGTGCGCGTGTTCGCCTACCCTAACGGCAAACCGGGAACCGACTACCTGCCCGAACAAGCAGGCATCGTGCGCGAACTTGGGTTCGAAGGTGCGGTTTCGACCAGCGCCGGCGTCGCTACCTGCGCAAGCGACGCGTTCCAGTTGCCGCGCTTCACGCCGTGGGACACGGGCCGCACCGCCTACGCCCTGCGTCTGCTCGGCAATCTGCGCGCGTCCCGTTAGGGCGTTGTTTCACGCTGACGAATGTAAAGGGACTTCCCCGTCCCCCGCACGCACAAGCGCGGCTGCTGCAGGGTCGCTGCGTAGCGGCGGGACAGCTTCTGGCATACCCCTTGCGGGCGGGGAGGGAGAAACGCTCATGGCACATCGCCGTGGGCGTCTTTTTGCGGCGGCGAGTCGCCATGACAGTCAGACCAGTACTTCGACCGGGGCCGGATGCCCGAGGAATGCGGTCGGGCTGGCGGTGAGTCCGTAGGCGCCGGACTGGAACACCACGATCAGGTCGCCTTCGCGGGCGTGCCCCAGTGCCATCCGGTCGCCCAGCACGTCGAGCGGGGTGCACAGCGGGCCGACCGCCGAGGCGGTGCCGGCGTCGTCGGGCGGTTCGACGCAGTTGCCGACGCGCAGCGGATAGTTCTTGCGCACCACCTGGCCGAAGTTGCCGGAGGCGGCGAGATGGTGATGCAGGCCGCCGTCGGTGACGAGGAAAACCTGGCCGCGCGATTCCTTGCGTTCGATCACGCGGCTGACGTAGACGCCGGCTTCACCGACCAGATACCGTCCCAATTCGACGACGAATTCGGCCTCGGGAAAATCGCGCCGCGCGCCGGGCATGAGTCCGGCAAGATGCCGGCCCACGGCGTCGAGGTCGAGCGGCGCCTCGCCCGGAAAATACGGTATGCCGAAACCGCCGCCCAGATTCAGGAGTCGCACCGGCGCCGGCGCCGACGTCGCCAGTTGGCGCGCGAGGCCGAGGGTATTGGTCTGCGCTTCGGCGATGGCCTCGGCGCGCAGATTCTGCGAACCGGAAAAAATGTGGAATCCCCAGAATTCGACCGGCAGCGCTTTCATTCGCGCGAGCACCCCGGGCACGCATTCGGCGTCTATGCCGAACTGTTTCGCGCCGCCGCCCATTTTCATGCCGGAGCTCTTCAGTTCGAAATCGGGATTGACGCGCATGGCGAGGCGGGGACGTGCGCCCACGTCGGCGGCGATGGCCGCGATGCGTTCGAGTTCGCGCCCGGATTCGAGGTTGATGACGATGCCGGCGGCGATGGCCTGACGCAGTTCGGACTCGCGCTTGCCCGGCCCGGCGAAACTGATGTGCGCGGGGGACATGGGCGTGTCGAGCACGGTTTTGAGTTCGCCGCCGGACGCCACGTCGAAGCCGTCCACCCGGCTGGCCATGTGCTGCACCAGCGCCGGCATGGGGTTGGCCTTGACGGCGTAATGCAGGTGAATGTCGGCGGGCAGCGCCGCGCGCAGGCGCGCCACGCGCGCGTCGAGCAGGGCGCGGTCGTAGGCATAGAAGGGGGTGCTGCCGACGCGCTCGGCCAGCCGCCCGAGCGGCAGGCCGCCGACGCACAGTTCGTTGTCCTTCACGGCAAAGCCGGTGACCGGGGTGTGACGAAGCGGCGCATTCATGCGGGCGGGTCCTCGAACAGTCCGGCCAGGCCTGCCGCCAGTTGCTTGCGGTCGATCTTGCCGTTGGGGTTGCGTGGCAAAGGCGTGCGATACGCCATGACCCGCGCCGGAACCATGAAACCCGGCAGTCGCTGCACGCATGCGGCAAGGACGGCCTGGCTCAGGGCATCGTCGTTGTCCGGCGCGTAGGTTGCCAGCACCACCGCCTGTCCCAGCACCGGATGCGCGACGCCCAGCGCCACCGCCTCGGTCACCTGACCGGCCGCATAGACCACTTCCTCGACTTCGGTCGGACTCACACGGTAGCCGGAGGTCTTGATCATTTCGTCGCGCCGGCCAACGAAATAGAGATAGCCCTCCTCGTCCATCTTCACCGTATCACCCGACCACACCGCCGTTTCCGCAATCGGCAAGCCCGCGGGTCTGCCGGGCGCCGGCTTGAAGCGCTCGGCGGTCTTTTCGGGGTCGTTCCAGTAGCCCTGCGCCACGTGCACGCCGCGATGCACCAGCTCGCCCGGTTCGCCGGGGGCGCAGGGAGTGCCGTCTTCGCGCACCACCAGGATTTCCGCGTTGGGAATCGCCCGGCCCATGGAATCCGGTCGGCGGTCGATCTCATCCGGCGGCAGCCAGGTGGAACGGAAGGCCTCGGTCAGGCCATACATCAGGTAGGGCCGGGTTTTCGGCAGACGCGCGCGCAGCGCGTCGAGCGTGGCACGGGGCATGTGCCCGCCGGAGTTGGTGAAATAGCGCAGATGCGTGTCCAGGCCCGACGGCCAGTCGAGTTGCGCCAGCTGAATCCACAGCGGCGGCACGGCGGCAAGCCCGGTGATTCTTTCCCGCTCGACGGCACGGATCACGTCGCGCGGCAGCAGGTAGTTCATCAGCACCACGCTCGCGCCCACGCGAAAGGCGGTGGTCAGCTGCGACAGGCCGTAATCGAAGGACAGTGGCAACACGGAGAGTATACGGTCGTCCGCCGTATTGCCCAGGTAGTGCGACACGCTCTCCGCGCCCGCGGTGAGATTGCGGTGCGACAGCACCACGCCCTTGGGACGCCCGGTGCTGCCCGAGGTATAGAGGATCGCCGCCATGTCGGCATCGATGACGCGCGGCGGACGATGCGCCGCCGCAGTGCGCCGGTCGTCCCAGTTTGCAAGCGCCAGTCCGGGGGGCGCGGATTCCGGCGGCGCGCCGACCACGACGATCGCAAAGAGGTCGTGGCAGCCCGGCAGCAGCTCCGTCAGCATGGCCAGGCGTTCGGGCGAGGTCACCAGAATCCGGGTGTTGCAGTCGGCGAGGATGTGCGCGGCCTGCTCGGCCTTGAGCGCGGGGTTGACCGGGACGAACACGCCGCCTGCCGCCGCCGCGCCGAACAAGGCGACCGTGGTTTCGATGCGCTTGTCGAGCCAGACCGCCACGCGCTCCGATCGGCCCAGACCCAGGGCGCCGAACAGGTTGGACGCCTGGCCGATTTCTTGCTCCAGGGCTGCGTAGTCGAGCGTGCTTCCCCGGTCGGACAGCGCCGGGGTGTGCGGCGCACGCAGCGCGCTCGTACTGATGAAATCGTGTATCGAAACCGTCACAGACCCTATCTCCAGTGCAGTTGGCGTAACATTCCGCCGCGTTTGTTCAGCAAGAAAGAAGCCAGGATTATCGTGCATAAACTTCCTTCAGCGACCTGCTCCGCGTGCGCCGCCTGCCGCGTCGCCTGTCGTATCCGTGACAAAGCTGTCGATCTCCCCACGGCCCATGCAGCCTGAGCACGTGGACACCGCCGCGCCGGCCCCGCCTTCACTGAAACGCCGGGTCATCGCCGGCGCGGCTTGGATGGTGGCGGTCAAGTGGTCGTCGCGCCTCCTGGGGCTGGCCAGCACCATGGTGCTGGCGCGCCTGCTCACGCCGGAGGATTTCGGCATCGTCGCCATCGCCGTCGGCCTCATTGGCATCATCGACGCCTTTTTCGATTTCGGCTTCGACCTCGCGCTCATCAAGAACAAGAACGCCACCCGCGAGGACTACGATTTGGTCTGGTCGCTGCGTCTCGCCAACATGTGCATCTTCGGCACACTCGTCGCACTGGCTTCGCCGCTGGTCGCGCGCTACGCCGACGCTCCGGAAGTGCTCGTCGTCTGCCTGGTCATGGCCGTGTCGATCGTGCTTGGCGGGCTGCGCAACGTCGGCACGGTCGATTTCCAGAAGGAACTCGATTTTTCGCGGCTGTTCCGCTTCAATTTCTATCCGCGTCTGCTCTCGGTCGTCACCACCGTGGTGCTGGCGGTCATTTTCCGTTCGTATTGGGCCATCGTCATCGGCACGTTGCTCTATACGCTGTATTCCGTTGCCTTCAGCTATGCCCTGTCACCCTTTCGGCCGCGCCTGCATTTTCGTGGCGCGCGCGCAATCTGGAATTTTTCGCGCTGGGTGCTGCTCGCCAATATGGCGCGCCAGCTGTTCAACGTCTCCGACAAGTTCCTGCTCTCCGGCCTCACCGGCAAGGCGTCGCTCGGCCACTACAACGTCGCCGGTAGTCTCGCCAGCATCGTCACCGTCGAATTGCTGGCGCCCGTCGGCACGGCGCTGATGCCGGGCTTCGCCAAACTGCAATCCGAACCGGATCGGCTGCGCGCCGCCTTCGCGCAATCGCTCGGCGTGCTTTTCGCGCTCACCCTTCCGGCCGCGACGGGCGTATGGCTGGTGGCGCCGGAACTGGTACGCGTCCTGCTGGGCTGGCAATGGGAAGCGGCCATTGGTCTGGTCGCGCTGTTCGGTTTTTTCTATATGTTCTTCTCGCTGTCCGAAACGCTCACGAGCTTCATGGCCATGGTCGGTCTCGTCGCCCGTTCCGCCCGAATCGGGGTCGTGCGCACCCTCGTCTACTTCGCCGGTTTCTATTTCGCGTACCGCGCCCAGGGACTCATGGGCGTCATCCATCTGAAAACCCTGCTCGCTGCAGTCGAGGTCGCGCTGCTGTTCGAATGCTCGCGTCGTCACGTCCGTCTTCCGGCTTCCGCCCTGCCGGGCATGCTCTGGCGTCCACTCGCCGCCTGCGCTGCCATGGTTTGGGGGGTCACGCATCTGCCTGTGCACGCCATCGAATCACCCCTGGGACTCCTGCTGTCAAAGTCTCTGGCGGGGGCGCTTGCCTACGTCGCCGTCTCGCTCCTCCTCTGGGTGGCCGTGCGCCGGCCGGCAGGTCTGGAAAGTCTGGCGTTGAATCTCGTTTTCGGCAAGCGTGCCGCCCGCTGAGCGCATGAAACCGTCTGCCGCACATGACCGCAAGGTGCTGATTCTGGATGGGGACATCGTTCCCGCGCTCAGCGTCGCCCGCTCGCTTGGACGATACGGCTTGGAAGTGACGGTTGCCAGCCCGCTGCCCGACACACTCGCCCGCTGGTCGCGCCACGTCGCGCACACGGTGGACTGCCCCGACCCGATGCGGGATGAGGCGGCCTTCGTCGCCTGGCTTGTGCGCATCGCGCGGCAGGCAGGCTATGCGCTCGTCGTTCCGGTGAGCGAGCGCACGGCGCGCCCCTGCTTCCGGCATCGACACGAACTCGATGGCCTGCCGCTTGCCTTGCCGGACAACGCCAGCCTGGCCGTCGCATTCGACAAGACCCGTACCTTCGATCTGGCGCGCCAGCTCGACATTCCCGTCCCGCGCGGCGCAAACGTGCGCGACGCGGCGAGGCTGGCCGAGGCCGCGCGCGGCCTGGCCTTTCCGGTCGTCGTCAAACCCGCGTCTTCCATCGGATCGACGCAGACGGGCGCAGTGTCATTGGCGGTCGATTACGCGTTCGATGCCGCCGACCTCGAACGCAAGGTCGAATACGCCTTGCGTTTCGGCGAAGTCATCCTGCAGGAATATTTCGCCGGTCAGGGCGTCGGCATCGAACTCATCGCCGCGCGCGGCAAGATCGTCTACGCCTTCCAGCACCTGCGCCTGCACGAAATTCCGCTGACCGGCGGCGGCAGCAGCCTGCGCAAGTCCGTTGCCGTCGAACCAGTGTTGCTCGAAGCCGCCGGCAGGCTGATCGCCGCGCTGGACTGGCACGGCGTCGCCATGGTCGAGTTCAAATGGAACCCGGCCACCCGCGCCTACCGCCTGATGGAAATCAACGGACGCTTCTGGGGCTCGCTGCCGCTGGCGCTGGCGGCGGGTGCCGACTTTCCGGCCATGCTGTTCGAACTGGCGACGCAGGGGCGCATCGCTCCCCGGCCCCCCGCAACAACCGGCATCGTCTGCCGCAAGCTTTCCGCCGACCTGTACTGGCACGAACAGGTGCTGCGCGGCGCCAGCCTTCCCGCCGGGCTGCCGCCGCCGCCGGGCCGGCGCGAACTGCGCCATAGCCTTGCGCTGTTGCTGTCGCCGCGGCATCGCTTCGACGTGCAAAGCCTGGGCGACCCCGTGCCCGGTCTGGTCGATCTCGGGCGCATCGCAAGGCTGTACTGGCAGCGCGCCAGCGGTCGCCTGCGCGACCGGCTGCTGCTGCGCCGGCAGCGTGCACGCTGGCGGAAGGCCGAGGTCGCGCGCAGCCTGGCCGAGGCGAAGACACTGCTTTTCGTCTGCCACGGCAACATCAACCGCAGCGCGCTTGCCGAGCAGTGCTACCTGCAAGAAGGAAAACCGGGCGCGCGTGCAGGGAATTTCCCGGTCTCGGCCGGGTTCCACGAACGCGCCGGACGGCCTGCCGATCCTGTCATGGTCGCGCTGGCGCGCGAACACGGCGTGAACATGGATGGCTGCGTGTCGCGCACCCTCGACTCCACCATGGTGGAGCAGGCCGACCTCATTTTCGTCATGGAACTGCGACACCTGCGGCGCATCGCACGGGCCTATCCGGGGGCCACGCGCAAGACCTTTCTGCTTGGCCTTGCCGACGAAAGCCGTGTTCCCCTGGGGGAAATCGCCGACCCTTACGGGCAGCCACGCGCAGTCTACGAACGCTGTTTTCACCAGGTTCGTGCCTGCGTCGGCCGGCTCGTTGCCCGTCAGACTGCTGCCGCATCACAGTCGCACACTCATCCGGAACGGCGCATCAGGCCAACATGAATTTCAGCATCGTCATCCCCTCCCGCAACCGCCCGGCCCTGCTGGACGCCGCCGTGCGATCCGTGCTGGCGCAGACGCACGCCGCGTTCGAGATTCTCATCGTCGACGATGGCAGCGATGCCGCACACGACGCGGCCTACCGGAACGTCGCCGCGCTGTCCGGGCGCATCCGTCTCATCCGTCTGGCGCGCACGGCGAACGGACATGGTCCCAGCTATGCGATCAACCGGGGCGCCGAACAGGCGGCGGGATTTTTCCTCGGCTTTCTCGACGACGACGACAGCTGGACCGACCCCGAACATCTCGACCGCGCCTGGCGCACGCTTTCAGCGGCGCCGGATGCCGACCTGTATCTGAGCACCCAACGTGCCTGCATCGGCGAAACCGCCGTCGAGACGCCACTCTGGCTCGAAAGCCTGATTCCCGCCATCCGCCGCGAGGCCGAACCCGACGCACAGGGCGCATACCCGGTCACGCTCGACCTGCTGATGCAACTGCACGGTTTTCCGCATCTGAACAACACGCTCGTGCGGCGCACGCTTTACGAGGCGGTGGGCGGCATGGACGAAACCATACGTTACGAATGCGAATGGGACATGTATCTGCGCCTGGCCGACCGCGCTGCCGGCATTCGCTATTACCCCGGCTTCGTCTCCCGGCACAACGTTCCCGACCCGACGAAGACGAGCAATGCCTCCACCTCGGTCGGCGCAATGCAGAAGCTCCGTTTCCGCGCCGCCGTCATGGACAAGGCGCTCCTGTACGCCCGCGCGCCCGCGATTCGCCGTGCCGCCGCCGCGATACAGGCCGTCACCTACCGGCATTTGGCCGAGTCCCTGGCGCGCGGCGGACGGCCGCGCGAGGCCTGGCTCTATGCGCGGCAGGCGCTGGCGCTGCGCTTTGGTTTCAAGTGGCTGGCGCGCTGCGTCGTACTGGGCCTTGCCGCGCTCGGTCGTACTTCCGATCCGTCTTCCTGCTCCAGGGGTCGCCCATGATCGTCATTGGACTCGGTTCCGGCCGCACCGGAACCGCCTCGCTCGCCCACCTCTTCGACAGCCAGCCCGGCGGGCTGTGCTTTCATGAGCTCAACCCCAGCGGCGCGGTGTTCGACGGCAATCCGCAGCCGATGCTGAACACCATCGCCGAATTCCAGGCCATCCTCGATGGCGGCGACAGACGCCTGCTCGCGATCGACTACGCCCGCCCCGCTTCCGTGGATACCTACGCGAAACTCCAGAAAATGGAGACCGTGCGCCTGCTCGGCGACATCGCGTTCTACTACCTCAACTATGTCGAGGACATTCTCGCTGTCAACGCCGGCGTCAAGTTCGTCTGCATCAAGCGCGACAAGACTCAGACCGTGGAAAGCTGGCTAAAGAAATCGACCGTCGGCCGGTGGCGCTCGCTGTGGCTGGCCGACCGGATCAAGGCCTGGCTCACGCGCACCCCCTTTCACCGCGAGTACAACTACTGGATGGAACACGATGGCAGCGTCTGGCAAACCGATCCGGTATGGGACAAGACCTTCCCCAAGTTCCGGGCGGCGAACAAGCGCGATGCCATCGAGCAATACTGGGAGTACTACTATCGCCGCGCCGGGCAACTGGCTGCCGCCCACCCGGACAATTTCAGGATTTTCGACATTTCCGCCATGAGCCGCCCCGAAGGCCAGAAAGCCATCCTGAGCTTCGTCGGCTATCCCGAACGCGACATGGTGCTCAAAGACGCGTTCCACAAGCACAAGAGCCGCCACGACTGATTATCCACTTCCACCCGACCCGCGAAAAGAACATGGACACTTTCGAACTCGCACGCGACATTCTTCGCGCCAACCTGCAATTGGGCGCGCGCGCCGAGCAGCTCACCCGGGAATCGCCGCTCATGGGCGCGCTGCCCGAATTCAACTCGCTGTCCGTCGTCGGCCTCATCGCCGCCATCGAGGAGGCGTGCGGCTGCGCGGTCGCCGACGACGAGATCAGCGCCGACATCTTCGAGACCGCCGGCGCCTTCTGCGATTTCATTGCATCGAAGATGGCATAATCATCAGATGCTTTCTGTATTTTCCAGCCATGGACCCGCTCGAACTGACCCGTGACATCCTGCGTGTGCAGCTGCAACTGGATACCAGGGCCGACGCCCTGACGCGTGATTCGTTCCTGATGGGGGCCTTTCCGGAATTCAATTCGCTGACCGTGGTGGGAATCGTCGCCGCCATCGAAGCGCAAACCGGCGCTGCCGTGGGCGACAACGAAATCGTCGCCGAACTTTTCGAGACCGTCGGCACCCTGGCCGATTTCATCGCGCGCAAGCTCGGCTGATTTTCCATGCACGCCGTCGCGCCACAGTTCATTTTCAGCGCAGCAGGCGAGGTGTTCACCCTGTACTTCCCCGCGCATGGGTCGGTGCGCGGCGCGCTGCTCTACCTGCCGCCGCTGGCCGAGGAAATGAACCGTTGTCGTGCGCTGGTCGCGGCACAGGCGCGCGCCCTGGCGGCGTCTGGCCACGCCGTGCTGCTGCTCGATTTTTATGGCACGGGCGACAGTGCCGGCGAACTGAAAGACGCCACCTGGGAGATCTGGCACGCCGACCTCGATGCAGCCGCCGACTGGCTCAGGCAGGCCACCGGCCTGCCGCCCATCCTCTGGGGCTGCCGGCTGGGCGCGTTGCTGGCGGCCGAGGCTTCGAGCCGCGCCCCTGAACGCTACCCGCACCTCCTGTTCTGGCAGCCGGTCGCCGACGGCAGCCTGTATCTGACGCAGTTCCTGCGGCTGCGCGTCGCCGCCCTCATGGACAAGGGCCTGCCTGCCGAAACCACCGACGGCATGCGGGCCCGCTTCGCCGCCGGCGAGTGTGTCGCCGTGTCCGGCTACGAACTGCCGGCGGCGCTGGCCTGCGCGATCGACCGCACCCGGCTTGGCGAACTGGCGCTGGCGCACGCACGCATCGACTGGATGGAAAACGTGCCCGAACCCGGCAAGCCCCTGCCGCCCGGCAGCCGGAAGCTCATCGATGCGCTGCGCGACGGCGGCGCGCGTATCGCCGTGCACCCGTTCTGTGCGCCCCCCATCTGGCAGCTGCACGAGCGCGATCACGCACCCGACCTCCTCGACAAGACCCGCGCCCTGTTCGCGCCCGCCGCATGAATGCCAGGGAAGTCCCGCTCGTTTTCGACTGTGAAGGTCAGCCGCTCATCGGCATCGTCCACCGCCCTGAATCGCCGTCGCCGCGCGGCGTGCTGTCGCTGGTCGCCGGCGGCCCGCAATATCGCGCCGGCTGCTGCCGGCAACTGGTGTACATGGCCCGCGATTTCAGCGCGCACGGCATCCCCGTCATGCGCTTCGACCATCGGGGTCTGGGTGACGGCGCGGGTGTATTCCTTGATTTCGAACACGTGGGCGCCGATCTGGCCGCCGCCATCGCTGCCTTCCGGCGCGCCGTGCCCGAACTGCGCGAGATCGTGCTTTGGGGCGGCTGCAACGCCGCCTCGGGCATCATGATCCATGCCCACCGGTTTCCCGAGGTGACCGGCCTCATCCTCAGCAATCCCTACGCGCACTCGGATGCCACGCAGGCGGTCGTCGTGCGCAAACACTATCTGCGCCGCCTGCGCGACCGGGAATTCTGGGCCAGGGTTCTGAAGCTGCGCTTCAACCCCCTGCCGTATCTGCGGGCGGGGCTGGAGCGCGGCCTGAAAAGCCTGGTCCCGCGCCGCCCGAATGCGGACAGGGACGCCGCGGCGCGTCCCTTCACCGAGCGCATGCTGCATGGATTCCAGTCCTTTCGCGGCCGCACCCTGCTGGTCATGAGCGGGCAAAGCCTCACTTCCGAAGAATTCGACGTGCTGGTCGCCGCCTCGCCCGACTGGCGGCGAGCCTGCGAGGCCGCCGCACCCGAACGGGTCGACCTTGCCTGCGCCGATCAGGCGTTTTCTACCATCGAAGCCCGCAAGGCACTGATCGAAGCTACCCGGCGCTGGCTGCTACAGTAAGCCTGCCGGAACTTTGCGTGGACGCGACAGGGAGCCGACAGATGAAAACCTTGCGTGAAGCATTCACCCCCACGGCCGATTCCCGGCAAATCGTCGAGGCCTGCGCGCGGCGGCTGGCTCCGGAAGACGCCGCTCTCGCCGAATGGCACCGTGCCTACGTCGAGACCCACGCTTCGCGGATCGCCCACGATCTGGACATCGTCAGGCAGACGCTCCAGCAGAAAAGCGAAATCCTGGAAATCGGCTCGGTTCCCCTGCTGTTCACCCTGGCGCTCGCGCAAAGCGGCTACACGGTGACCGGATGCGATCTCGCCCCGGAACGCTATGCATCGGCCCTGCGCGCCACCGGGCTGCACGTCGTCAAATGCGACATCGAAACGGAGCCCCTGCCTTTCCCGGACGGAAGATTCGACGCAGTCGTCTTCAATGAGCTCTTCGAGCATCTGCGCATCGACCCGGTGTTCACGCTTCGGGAAACCTTGCGGGTGCTGAAAGCGGGGGGCATCCTGCTGCTGTCGAGCCCCAATCTCAAGTCGCTGGAGGGCATCGTCAACTATCTCATCCGGGACCGGGCCTATTCCTGCTCGGGCGACCCCTACGTCGAGTATGAAAAACTGAAAAGCCTCGGCCATATGGGGCATGTGCGGGAATATACCCGGACCGAAGTCGTCGCTTTTCTGGAACGGATCGGTTTTTCGGTGGACAGTCTCGTCTACCGGGGGCGCTACGGGAGCAACCTGAAACAGCTCGTCATTCGCATCCTGCCCCGGCTCTCGCCCTTCATTTCCTATATCGCCACCCGGCCCCGTCAGGGACAAAACCGGCAGTAGGGATTTCCGTTCGGTTGGGGCGGCTCGCCGGCCGTTCCGGCGTCACCGGCCTGGGGACGTGTTTCGTCGGGGGCCGGCGGTGCGATCACCGGAGCGGCATTCGTCGCCGGCGGCGCAGCGGCGGCGTCCCGCGCCGGTGCCGCGGGGAGGGCTTCCGGGTAGGGAAGCTTGCCGCCGAATGCCTGGTAGCGGCGTTTGAGCGCCCTGGAATCGGGGGCGCGCCTCAGCCCCTCGGAAACGGTATCGAGGGCCCGGTCGCGCTGGCCCGCCCCCACGTAGGCATCGGCGATGACAGGATAGACCGGGATGTAATCCCGATCCAGCGCCAGGGCTTTCTCGCCCGCCGCGATGGCCTGCGCGTAGTTCTTCTCGAACAGATACGATTCGGCGATTTCCTTGTGGATGACCGGCATGTAGGTCCAGGTGATGCCGCGTTCGCCCGTCCAGTCGACGATGAACTGCATCTCGCTGCGCCAGACGTGTATCCCGCTCTTGCGTTGTTCCGCCGTTTTCGCCGAGTAGTACCTGAATTTGGACAATTTGCCCCAGCAATAATGGTGGAACCAGCCCGCGTCCTTGGCCATGGCGTTTTCCGGCTTGTCGAGGATGGGGCTGTTCTTCAGCACCTCGGCCCAGAATCGGCCGTCGATTTCGCCCATGCCTATGGCCTGGCAGGCGGGTTCCATGGCCTTGAATTCCTGCGGACTCAGTTGCACGCGGGCGGCGGCCGGCACGGCGAATGCGATGGACACGAACAGCAGGGACAGGGGCCAGGCACGCATTGTCATTCCAATCCGGATCAGGTGTTGAAAACCAGGTCGCCATCCGCCACGAGATCACGCCGGATCATGATGCAATCCATTTCGATGAGCAGGGGGAAATGGCCCACGTTGTTGGGAACGAAAGCGCTCAATTGAAAGCCCAGCGATTCATACAGCGCAAGCGCCTCGCGAAAATCGACGGCGTTCGCGTAGAGCTTCTTCACCGCCAGTTCGCTTTGCAGGCCCACGAACTGGCGGACGGCGGACGCACTGCCGGACAGAATCTCGACATCGTGGCCCTGGGTGTCGAGCTTGAGGAAGGGGCGCCGGAATCGATGCGCCGCGCTCAGGCGCGCATAGGCGCTGTCGAGCGTTTCCGTTGCCACGCGGATGTCGCGCACGTTCCGGTTCAATCCCTGAAACAGGGCCACTTCGTCGTGGCGGGGCGCATTCAGGGAGCTGAACTGCGAATCGGCCATCACGTGGAAAGTGCGTGTGCCATTTTCCGAGGACAAAGCCTTTTCCTCGACGACCCACCGCGGGTCGCGCGCGGACAGCCGGCGCAGTTCCGCGGCGGCGTCCGGCAGCGGCTCGAATGAGACGATCAGGCCCTTGAAGCCAACCTTCGTGCGCAGCATTCGGGCGTATTGCCCATAGTTGGCGCCGACGTCGAATACGCAATCCACGTCGTAGTGGCCAAGCAATCGTGCCAGGTGCCTGCGTTCCCACAGGGCGTAGAGCCTGCGCGTATCGACGAGCCTAAGGCTGCCGGCCTTGCGCAAGGCCGCGCGCACGGTAGCGAGTAGTTTTTCCGGGTTCATGACGGGCAATCTCCTGTGTCGGATACGGGCGCAGCCAGCAGGCTTGCGACATAGGCGGGCCAGGCGCTGGCCGCAGCCTGGTAATTATGGCGCGAGCCAGCGGCCAGTTCCTGATAGGCAGCATCGTTGCGTCCGGGCAGCGCAGCCACCCGCTGCGCCGCTGCATCCGCGTCGCGCGGGTCGATGGCGACGCAGCCGCCCTGCGCCAGATACGCCCGGAAGCCTGCTATCGCGGACAGGATGACGGGCTTGCCGAATTGTCCGGCCTGATCGACGAGCCCGGTCTGGGTCACGTCGGCGTAGGGCAGCACCAGATAGTCGCACCAGTCGAACAGCAGGCGGATCGTGCGTTCGTCGAGATAGGCATTGAGCAGGGAGACGTTCGACGCGCGTTCGATGCGCGACTTCAGTTCCGGGGCGATATCACCGCTGCCGGCGACGAAATATTCCGTGGTCGCGCGGGTTCTTTCGGCGATGGCCACGAGATGCGGCAGATTCTTGTAGGCTTCGATACGCCCGAAGAAAAGCACTTTCACCTTGTCTTCGGTCGCAAACTCGGGTGAGTGGAAAGGCATCTTCATCACCGCCACGTTGGGTTTTCCGCCCAGCCAGTCGTCCTCGGAGTGAATGATGATTTTCCGGAAGCGGCTCGAGAACAGACGCATGCAGGTGATCAGCAGCCGCTCCACCCGGCTCGCGCCGATGCGCGCCTTGTGGTCGTGCAGAATCAGGATGGGTGAAAAATCCTTCAGCAGCAGGAAGAGGGCGTAGATCCGGATGTTGTTGATGCAGAAGACCACGTCCTTGTGGCGCCGACACAGGTGCGTCAGCGCCCGGAGTGATCGCGTTTCCCGGTATTCGTGGGCTATCCCGGATCGTTCGAGCTGATCCAGCAGGTGCCGGGTGAACTGCTTGATCCCGCCGCCGGAAATGAAATTGACGAGCAGGAGCTTTCGTCCGGCTTCGGTCTTCGTCGTCGAATCGTGCATCGGTTCGCGGGCCCTCACACAAGACGCTTCAATTCGTCCGCCAGGTGCGGCAGGTCGATGCGCGGCGCAGGCGCCGACCGCGCGACCGCCACGAGCCGTCCTAGCTCGCCCACGTCGCGGCTCCAGGGAAACCCCGCGCTTTGCGCCAGCCGCGCCAGAAAGACCGTCTGATGGTCGCCGGCGAGCGCGGTATTGGCGATTGCGACGAAACGCTTGCCCTGCTGCAAAAGCGACATGACCGTCGCGCCGCCATGGCAGATTACCAGGTCGGCCCGTGCGAACCAGTCGTCGATGGACGGCTGGAAGCGGAAATGTTCGGCATGGCGCGGCTCGTAGCTGCCGGCGCCGATCTGGCATACCACCCGCTCCACGAGCCTGCCCGATTCGAGCAGCAGATCGATCTCCCGGATCAGGGCATCGAAATGCGTGGTGCCCACGGTCACGAAAATCACAGGACGGTTCCTCCGTAGCGCACGTCCGGATGCAGGCGCGTCTGTTCTGGCCATTGCACGTAGAAATGCTGCGCCATTCCCAGTCGCAGCAACAGCTTGCCAGTGGAAGACAGGGCGTCGGTACGGGTGATGCTTTCGACGAAGACAAGGGGAATGCCGCGCAGGCGGCATACCGCGGCGATGGGAATCGACATCGACGATCCCACGCACACGGCGGCGTCGGGACGGGTCCGGCCGGCCCCCGCCCAGACGATGCGAATGGCGCGCCAGAGATTGCGCAGCACCGCGCCTGTGCGGCTGTTGGCCCGCGAGGACACTTCCGGAATGACCAGACGAGGCGCATCACCGATGGCCGCGACGAGTGCGGAGCCGGGAAAGATCGAACTTTCCGGAACGATATAGGTGAACGACCACGTGTCCCCGATCTGTGCGGCCAGGGTCAGCGCCTCCCACTGAAAGCCGCCGCCGGCGACGAGAAAGAATACTTTTTTTTTCATGCGCGATTCACGAGACAAGCGGTCAATTGCGGTTTCCATGGTTCATGGGGTTTTGGTGCCGCCGATGCCGGAGGCGTAATTCGTCGAACAGGATTCGTGCCAGGCACGATGCTCGCTTATAGTTCCGCATTATCCCGCATCAACCCGACACGAGACATCATGGATGGTATTTTCGGCTGGCTGGGCGAGCACGGCGCACACCAAGACCTGATCGGGCACATGGCGGCCGCCGGCCGCCATGTGCCCGAGGGCGTGCTGCACGCGCACAGCAGTCAGCTTCTGGGTGTGGCCGGCTGCTCGCGCTTCGGCAAGGCCGACATACACGTCGAGAACGGGCTGGCGGCGGCCTCGATGGGGCGTCCCGTTTTCGTCGACGACGATCTCGCCTTCGTCGCGCGCGACCGTGGCCCCGCCGCCGCACTGGCGCACGGCTGGGTGCGGCACGGCAAGGCGCTGCCGACACTGGTGCGGGGCAACTTCGCCTTCGTGGTGCTGGAGCCGCTCAAGAAACGGGCCTGCCTCGCACTCGACCGCATGGGGGCCGAGCGGCTCTGTTATGCGCAGCGCGGCGGCCAGCTCGTCTTCGGCACCAGCGTGCAACAGGTGGCATGCCACCCCGCCGTGGGCCGCGACATCGACCCGCAGGCGCTCTACGACTATCTCTATTTCCATGTCATTCCCGCGCCGCGCAGCCTGTACCGGGGCGTGCACAAGCTGCTGCCCGGGCAGATCCTTACGCTGAAGAACGGCCGGCTTGAGGCCGGCTTCTACTGGCAGGCCGACTATGCGCCCGTGGCGGCCAGCTTCGAGGCGCGCAAGACGAAATTCCGTTCGCTGCTCGACCTTGCCGTGCGCGACGCAGACGCGCCCGGCACGGCCGCCTTCCTCTCCGGCGGCACCGACAGCTCGACCGTCGTCGCCACGCTCACCGCTGCGCGCAGCGCGCCGGTCGACACCTTTTCGATCGGTTTCGACGCCGAGGGCTATGACGAAATGGACTATGCGCGCTGCGCCGTCGAGCGCTACGGCAGCCGCGCGCACGAGTACTACCTCGCGCCTGCCGACATCGTCGCGGCGGTACCCGTCATCGCGCACGCATACGACGAGCCCTTCGGCAATGCCTCGGCGGTGCCGACCTGGTTTTGCGCGAAGCGCGCGCGCGAGTCGGGATTCGAACGCATGCTGGCCGGCGACGGCGGCGACGAAATCTTCGGCGGCAATGCGCGCTACGCCAAACAGGGACTGTTCGAGCATTATGCGCGACTGCCCGCCCTGTTGCGGCACGGGCTGATCGAGCCCGTTGCCGCGTTGCCCTACCTCTCCACGCGGTTTCCGCTGGGCAAGCTGAAAAGCTATGTCGATCAGGCGCGCATCGGTCTGCCGCTGCGGCTGGAAAGCTACAATTTCCTGCACCGCACGCCGCCGGGCGAAATATTCGAACGGGAATTCATCGATGCCGTCGATCCCTCGACGACCGACGCGGCGCTGGTCGAAGTCTACGAACGCACGGCGTCGGATCACTACATCAACCGCATGATGCATCTCGACCTGAAATTCACCCTGGCCGACAACGATCTGCGCAAGGTAGGCACGATGACCGAAGCGGCGGGCATCGAGGTGCGCTATCCGCTGCTCGACGACCGCGTGGTCGAATTCGCCCATCATCTGCCGGTTGACAGCAAGGTGCGCGGGCAGAAGCTGCGCTGGTTTTTCAAGGCGGCACTGGCCGACATGCTGCCGGAAAAAATCGTGAACAAGAGCAAGCACGGCTTTGGTCTGCCGTTCGGCGTATGGGCCGCGCAGCATGCGGCGCTTGGTGAACTGGTCGGCGACAGCCTCGCCGATTTCAAGCGGCGCGGCTGGATCCGTCCGGCCTATCTCGATCACATGCGTGCCATGCAGCACGGCCCGCACGCCGGCTATTACGGGGTGATGATCTGGGTGACGATGATGCTGGAGCGCTGGCTCGCCGACAACGGGCATTGAGCCTGTGCGCCGAGTCAGTCGAAGCGGCTCGACGGGTGCGGCAGGGCAACGGGCGGGGGTGCCGGCTTTTGCCCGTCCGGAGGCACGGCTGAAAATTTCGCGGCCAGCACCAGAATGGCCATGAGGTGATACGGCAGGTCGAAATAGGCCATGCCGAGAAACGCCCCGCCAACCGCGTAACCGACCAGACTCACCTGCACCATCGCCGCGAGATCGGCCGCCCATTTGATTTCCACGTCGTGCTTGCAGCGGGCGATGATCTGGCGGCCGCGCCGCCAGACGAGCCCGCCCAGCAGCAGGAACAGTGCCAGGCCGATGAAGCCGTGCTCGCCCATCACTTCGAAATAGAGGCTGTGCGCGTCGAAGACGACGGCGGGGTTTGGCGCGTAATCGCGGAAGGTCGTCGCCCGGTTGAGGACTTCGAAGCCGCCGCCGGTGAAATTGTGGCGGGCCACGTTGAAGGCGGTGTGCCAGGCGTTGATGCGCCCCTGCGCCGACAGATCCTGGTCGTAGCTTTTGATCGTGTCCATGCGGTCGTACCACTGTTGCGGCATGACCATGGCCACGATGGCGACGGCAAGCACGACGAATGCGCCGGTGGCGAATTTGTGCCGGCTCTTGGCCCAGAGAAAGAGCCCCATTGCCGCCATCGCCAGGAGCGCGCCGCGCGACTGGCTGCCGATCGCCGACACGGCGGTCAGCACCATGGCGGCGGCCAGGCCGTGCCGCAGCCAGGTCCGCGTTTCCCGCATGTGCAGATAGCGGATCAGGGGAATGGTCATCACCATCGCCAACGCCAGTTCGTTGTTCTCGCCGATGAAGGTGCCGGCGGGGCCCAGCACGTGGTTCGAACCGCCGGTGAGGATGGTGAACAGGCCGCCCTTGACGCCGTAGAAACCGAGCGACAGCACGATCGTCCAGATCAGCCAGTGGAGCTTTTCGCGATTGTTGATGAGCAGCAGGGTGAGGAAAATGAACAACTGTATCTTCCAGACCTTGTTCCATTGTTCCCAGGCCGGATGGGGGTAGAAGGCGAGCATTGTGGTGAAGAGCATCCAGCCGATGAAGGCGAGCAGGACGACGGTTTCGCCCGACCAGGTCATTTTCTGCCTGTCCTTCGTGACGGCGAAGGCGGCAAGGGCGACCAGGCCGACGATCATCGAGAACGGAAAATCATAGGCGAACCCGTAGGTCAGCCGGTGCGGGTTCATGTAGCCGAGCCAGGACCACAGCAGGATGCCGAGCCAGGCGCGGCGCAGCACGAAGGGCAGCGCGCCGAACACGATCGCGGCGACGACGAGGTCTCTCATCCGGTGGCCTGCGCGAGCGCCCCGGTGCGGGGGACGTGGCTGACGACATAGCGGTGCTTGCCCGAAGCCTCGGGCGCGATCGCTTCGCACAGCCGCAGATCGACGACGAGCGATGCCCCGAGGCGCGCGCGCAGACCGGCCTCGACGGCCGCGGCGGCGGTTTCGTTCCAGCGCGCGTCGGGTACCAACTGCACTTCGAGCCGGTCGATGGCGTGCTGAACGAGCTTGAATTGGGCGACGCCCGGCACCGCACGCAGCACGTAGATCAGTGCCAGTGCGTGCATGATGCGGCCGTCGGCGGCGACGACGAAATCGGTTTGCCGGCCAACCACGGCGTCGAGCACGTCGAGGCCGCGCCCTCCGGGATCCCGCCTGCCCGAACGTTGCACCACGTCGCCGGTGCGGTAGCGGATGAAGGGCTGGGCCCCGGACACCAGGCTGGTGATGACGGCTTCGCCTTCATCGACCGGATTGCCGGCCTCGTCGAGCACCTCGACGATGTGCGTCTCGCTCATCTGCAGCAATGCGCCGTCGGCTGATTCCAGCGCCAGGAGACCGGCATCTCGCGCACCGTATTCGACCGCGGCCGGCACGCCGAACACGCGCTCGATGAGATCGCGCTGATGCGGAAACAGCGGCTCGCCGGTGGCGGCGACCACCCGCAGCGCGGGCAGGGCCGGTTTCACGCTGCGCGCCTCGGCGTGCGCGGCGAGCAGCGCCAGACTGCTCGCGTAGCCATAGAGCGCTTTCGGATTCCAGGCCCGCATCGCTTCGAGATAGGCGTCCATACGCGCCGGTGACATTTCGAAGGCATTCAGCAGCAACTGGTTCACCAGCCGGTCGCGCAGCGACTTGATGCGGTCGGTGCCGCTCAGTTCCACCGGTGCGCCCCACAGATAGACTTCGCGCTCGCCCGGCTCTATTCCCCACCAGCGGCGTGCGCGCAGCCGGCCGGCGGCGTCCGCGGCCTGGCGCGCGCGGCCGAAGTGAAAAATCAGCGGCTCGCCGCTGGAACCGCCGGTGGTGTACCGGAACGCGCCGCCGGGTACCCCACGCCAGACCAGGCGTTCGACGTTGTCGCGTGCATCGCGCTTGTCCATAGTCGGCAAACGTCGCAGATCGTCCAGTGCCGCTGCGCCTGCACACACCGCTTCTTCGAGCCCCGCGGCACGGATGCGGTCGGCGTGCCAGGGACTGTGCGCCAAGGCGGCTTGCAACAGCGCATTGAGACGGGCGGTCTGTAGCGCGCGCATCGCCTCGCGTGAAAGCCATTGGCTGTTTTCGAATTCGGCGAGCATGGCGAAGGTGGGGCGATGCGTCGCCGCTTCCTGCAGGCGGAATACGCTGCGGGCGAGCCATGCCGGCACGCTCATCGCACCGCCCATTCGGGCGACGGGGGGGCGTCGCCGAGGATCGTTTCGTAGGCGCGCAGCAGTTGCGCCACCCGCCGTTCCCACTGATTGTCGCGCGCGTAGGCGAGGATGGCGTCCCGATCCCAGTGCGTGTGCAGTGCTTCGTCGAGCGCGCACCCGAGCGCGGCGGCGTCGCCGAAGGGCACGATCCTGCCGAGTTCTGGCCGGCACACGACTTCGGCGTTGCCGCCGACGTTGGTCGTCACCACCGGCAAGCCGCAGGCCATGGCTTCGAGAAACACGTTCGCCCAGCCTTCGTTGCGGGTGGCCAGCACAAACACGTCGGCGGCAGACAGCGGCCATTTGAGTTCGGCCGGCGGCAGCGTGCCCAGGAAATGCACACGTCCGGACACGCCGAGGCGCGCCGCCTGCGCTTCGAGTTCGGCTCGCATGTCACCTTCAGGGCTGGCGCCGCCGACGACGAGGTAGTGCAGGTCGGGGTGCTGTTCCAGCAGCGCCGGCAGGCAGTCGATCACCCGGTGCATGCCCTTGCGTTCGACCAGCCCGCCGACGGAAACCAGCACCTGTACATCGGCGGGCAGGCCGAAGCGCGTGCGTGCGGCCTGTCGGTCGACAGGATGAAAGATCCGGGTATCGACGCCGTTGCCGACCACTTCGGCCCGCTGTGCCGGCACCCCCAGTTCGAGGGCGAGCCGGCGCAGCGAATCCGAGACGCTGAACACGCGCGTGGCCGCGGCCAGCACGCGCACCAGGCGCGGGCGCAGGGCCGGGCTGCCGCTGTGCGGCACTTCGGTGCCGCGCAGGGTGACGGTGACGGGCAGCCCCAGCCAGCGGCCGAGCCGGGTGGCCGCCTCGCCGTCCGGATAGGCAAAGTGCGCGTCGATCAGGCGTGCGCCCCCGGCGCGCAGGCGGCGCAACAGGAAGTAACTGGCGAGCGCCATCGCCCAGCCGTCGAAGCGGCGCAGCAGGCCGGGCAGCGACAGAAAGCGCGGATGGTAGACGGCGATACCCTGCTGCATTTCCAGCGCCGGCGCCATGGGCCGGTAGCCGGGCCGGAACAGTCGGATCGCGCCCTGGCCGGGAAACCAGGGCTGCGGCGACACCACGACCAGCGGCCGATGCCGGGCGACGCGGAACATGCGCTCGCGGACGAAGAGCCCGGCACCGGGCCGCGCCGCGCTCGGAAACAGCGAACTGAATACCACCAGATCAGCCAACGAAGGCCTCCCGTGCCGGCTTGACGATGCCGCCGTAGACGCCGCGATAGCGGGCAACGCTGGCCGCCCAGTTGCGTTCGCTTTCGACGAAGCGGCGGCCATTTTTCTTCAGGGTGTCCCAGCCCTGCTCGTATTTCAGCAGGGCCACCACCTTGCTGGCGAGGTCGCCCGCCTGTCCGGCGCGGAACAGCACGCCGGTTTTGCCGTCCTGGATAAGTTCGCGGTGGCCGCCGACGTCGGAGGCGACCATGAGACGCCCCTGCGCCATCGCTTCGAGCGGCTTTAACGGCGTGACGAGGTCGGTGAGCCGCATCGGATGGCGCGCGTACACCAGCACGTCGACGAGATCGTAGTAGCGGTTCACTTCGGCGTGCGGCACGCGGCCGGTGAAGATCACGCGATCCCTGAGATCGAGCGCCATGACCTGCTGCCGCAGTGCCGCATCCTGCGGCCCGCCGCCGACCAGCAGCAGTTTCACGTCGGGCATCTGTTTCAGGATTGCGGGCAGCGCGGCGATGAGCAGGTCGAGACCTTCGTAGGCGTAGAACGAGCCGATGAAACCGAGCACGCGGCTGGTGCCGAGCCCCAGCTTCATTTTCAGTTCGGGGTCGGGCCTGCCGCCGGTTTCGAACCAGTCGATATCGACCGCGTTCGGAATGACGGTGATCTTGCCTGCCGGGATTCCCCGCGCCGCGAGGTCGTTGCGCAGACCTTCGCAGATGACGGTGACGGCGTCCGCCCGCCGCACCGCCCAGGTTTCCAGCGCGCGCGTAAGCCGGTAGCGCAGACTGCCCTCGCGGGTGCTGCCGTGATCGACTGCCGCGTCTTCCCAGAAGGCGCGGATTTCATACACCACCGGAATCCCCAGCTTGTGTCCGACACGAATCGCCGGCACCGCGTCGAGCACCGGCGAATGCGCGTGGATGATGTCGGGCTGGAGTTCACGCGCCAGCGGCAGCAGGCGTTTTTCGATGGCCCGCATCACCGCGAAGGGGTCGCCACCGGGCAGTGTGCTCAACAGACCCGCCGGCCGGGGCGTGCGGTGGAAATGCAGACCGTCGGCGTCTTCCTCGGCCACGGTGCAATTCAGTTGCTTGGGGCCGGAAAGATGGAACGTCTCCCAGCCGAGCTTCTTCTGTTCGCGCAGGATGGCAGCGCTCCTGAAGGTGTAGCCCGAATGCAGCGGCAGGGTGTGGTCGAAGACGTGGAGGATTTTCATGCGGCTTGTCGGGCGTTCTGGTCCATGCCCAGCACCTGTGCCAGAAAGGCGTCGAACATCAGCACCGTCCACAGGATCACGGAATAGTCGCTGCGCCCGGACTGATGCGCCTCGACCACGTCGCGCAGATAGGCCTGGTTGAACAGTCCGGTGGACGCCAGGCGTTCGCCCAGCACCGCGTTGCGGATGACGGCGGCGAGCGGGCCGCGGAACCACGCCGCGAGCGGCACGGAGAACCCCATCTTCCTGCGGTACAGCACGTCGTGCGGCAGGTAGGGTTGCATCGCCTTTTTGAGCAGATATTTGCCTTCGGCGCCGCGCAGCTTGAGGTCGGTAGGCAGGCCCGACACCCAGCCCGTCAGTTCGTGGTCGAGCAGCGGTTCGCGCACTTCGAGCGCGTGCGCCATGCTGGCGCGGTCGACCTTGGTGAGGATGTCGCCGACGAGATAGGTCTTCATGTCGAGATATTGCACCAGCGAGAGCGGATCGTCGGTGGGGGCGACGGCGGCGTGGCGGCGCAGGACTTCCACGGCGGTGTAGCCTTGCAGTTCGCGGCGGAAAGCGGGCGAAAAGAGCTGGCGGCGCTGCGCGTCGGACAGCAGCGACACGCCGTGGAAATAGCCTTCGACGGTATCGCGCGCGAGCGCCTCGAAGGTGGTCTTGGCGCGGAACACTTTCGGCGCCCAGTCGGCCTTGGGGTAGAGCTTGCCGAGCGTGCCGAACAGTGGGCGGCGCAGCATCAGGGGCATCGCCGCGCGCAGGCGTTCTTCGTAGCGGAACCAGCGGTAGCGCCGGTAGCCGGCAAAATGCTCGTCGCCGCCGTCGCCGGATAGCGCGACCTTCACATGCTTGCGCGCGAGTTCGCACACGCGATACGTCGGCAGCGCGGATGAATCGGCATAGGGCTCGTCGTAAACCCGGGCGAGCCGGTCGACCAGGCTGAAGTCGCCGGAGGCGACGGTTTCGACGTGGTGCGCGGTGCGATAGCGGTCGGCGACCTGCTGCGCGAATTCGACTTCGTTGAACGCCGGGTCGTCGAAGCCGATCGAGCAGGTGTTGACCGGACTGTGCGACTGCGTGGCCATCATCGCCACGACGGCGCTGGAATCGACGCCGCCGGACAGGAAAGCGCCCAGCGGCACGTCGGCGATCATGCGCAGGCGGATCGATTCCTGCAGACGACGGACAAGTTCTTCGCACGCCTCGGCTTCGTCCTTCACCGCGACCGGGGTGAAGGGCATGTCCCAGTACTGTTTCGGCAGCGCGCGCGGCGCGCCGCGTTTGAGCGTCATCGTGAATCCTGGCGGCAGCTTGTAGACGCGCCTGAAGATGGTGCGCGGTTCGGGCACGTAGCCGTAGGCGAAATATTCCTCGACGGCCAGCGGGTCGATCTCGCGCGGCAGTTGCGGATGCGCCATGAGCGACTTCAGTTCCGATCCGAAAATGAACTCGCCGGCGTCGAGAAAGGCGTAGTAGAGCGGTTTGACGCCGAAACGGTCGCGCGCGACGAAAAGCGTTTCGGCGTTGCGATCCCACAGGGCGAACGCGAACATGCCCCGGAATCGCGCCACGCAGGCCTCGCCCCACGCCTCCCAGGCATGGACGATGACTTCGGTGTCGGAGTGGGTGCGGAAAATGTGGCCCAGCGCTTCGAGTTCGGGCACCAGTTCCCGGTAGTTGTAGATTTCACCGTTGAAGACGACGACGACCGAGCCGTCTTCGTTGAACAGCGGCTGCTGGCCGCTGGAAAGGTCGATGATGGACAGCCGCCGATGGCCCAGCCCCACACCCGGTTCACGATGCAGGCCGCCTTCGTCGGGGCCGCGATGGAACTGGGTCTCGTTCATGCGATCGAGCAGGGCGTGCGAGATGTCACCCGCTTCGCGGGTGTCGAAGATGCCGGTGATGCCGCACATGTCTGGTGTATCCCTTGTCGCTGTCGAATTATCCGGCGCCTTGACGGCCAGCCAGCGTTTTGTCGTATACCCCGGCATAGGCTTCGGCCATGGCCGGAATGCTGTAGCGGCGTTCCGCGTGCCGCCGTGCCTGCGCCCCGTGTTCGGCCGCCCGCGCCGGGGCCTCCAGATACGCGAGCAAGGCCTGTGCCATGGCTTCGGTGTCGCCTGCCTTCACCAGGGTGCCGTTGACGCCGTCCTCGATCAGTTCGACGTTGCCGCCGACCTCGGTGGCGACGACGGGCAGACCGCTCGCCAGCGCCTCCAGTATGGTATTGGAGATGCCCTCGTTTTTCGACGGCAGCACGAAAACATCGAAGGCGCGCATCAATTCCGCAATGTCGTGCCGCTCGCCCGGTAGCCAGGCGCGATCCGCCATGCCGGCCTGATCGAGCCGGCGCTGGCAGGCGGCGCGCGCCGGCCCTTCGCCGACGACGACCAGCCGCGCGCGCGCGGCGCGCTCGGGCTGACGGCGAAGCAGACGAATGAAGGCCTCGATCAGCGTCGGATAATCCTTGACCTCGACCATGCGTCCGACCGAGCCGAATACCATGGCGTCCGGGCCCGCGAAGCCGGGCGGCAGTACGGCAGGGCGTGCGCCCGCCCGTGGCAGGAATTTCGAGCCGTCGACGCCGTTGTATATCTGATGCAGCTTGTGCGGGGGCACGCCGATGTAATGTCGCAGCCAGGTTTCGAGATCGCGGCTCACCGCGATGTAGTTCGACACGAAGGGGCGCGCGGCGCGGCGCAGCAGCCGGTATTTCGGATTCTGTCCCTGCAGATCGAACACGTCGCGCCCGTGTTCGCCGTGCACGGTGGCGCGCACGCCGGCCGCCGCCGCGACGAACTGCGCTTCGAGCGCGGCGAGGTTGCGCGTGTGGACGAGGTCCGGCTTGATTTCGCGCAGCAGACGCCACAGGGCACGAGTCCAGCCCAGGCCGCGTCCGGGCGGGCGATGCAGCGCATGGAATTCGACCGCCTGCGCGCCGATGCGGCGGCGGAAATCGGTGTAATCGGTGAGGGCGACGACGCTGTGGCGGTAGCAATCGGGCGGCAGCGTGTTGAACAGGTTGACCATGCCGTTTTCCATGCCGCCGGTATCGAAGCGATGCACGATGTGCACGATGTGCGCATTCACGGGCCGTCGACCCGGTCGAGTGCGGCATCGATCGCCGGCGCCATGCCGGCGGCGAAGCGTGCGAGCGTGGCCTTTGCCGTATCGAGTTCGACGCCGGCCTCGTCGTAGGGGGTGGCGATCAGCACCGATGCGCCGTCGTCGCGCACGCCGCGCAGTCGATCGAGCGCCAGCGTCAGCTTGGCGCGGCGATCGTCGACCGTCGTCGTGGCGCCGATGCGGTTCCACTGCCACACCAGCAGGCGGCGCCCGTCGTAGCGCCGCATCAGGGCCTGGCGCACCGGGCGGCTCTGGCCGTCGATCGTGACGGTTTCGACCGTCTCGCCGACGTTGACCCAGTGTTCGTACTTCGACTGGCTGACCATGTAGTTCTGCGAATTGACGAGCTCGGCGCCTTGCCGCTGCCGCGCGTAATAGTCGAGTTGCAGCACCACCGCGTGCGTGCCCTGCGTGTAGCTCTGGCGCAGCCTGCGGTCGGCGCCGACCCAGTGCGGCACCCAGTCGGTGAAGGCAGGCGCCGCCTGCCAGCCCCCGGCGGGCACGAGCTTCAATTCCGGCAAGCGCGGCAGCGGTCGTGCGTCGAGCCAGGCGGCCCAGGCCGGCCACAATCCGGCAGCAAGCAGGGCCGCGACCGCGACCGCGGCAAAGGAGTGGGTACGCGCTGGCGCTGCCGCGGGGCGTGGCAGCGGATAAGGCAGCTCGTCCTCGCGCCAGAAATTGCCCACCCAGAACAGCAGCAGCATGACGACGCCGAAGAATACCCAGCCGTAGAGCAGGTGGTCGACCCCTACTGCGTATTTCATGCCCGACAGATGACCGATCATCACGATCATGGTGGCGCGCAGGCCGTTGGCCAGAATGGGCACCGCGATGGCAGCCACGGCGAACAGCAGGCGCAGCTTCCAGGTGCGATAGGTCAGATAGGCGTAGAGTGCGCCCAGCGTGACCGAGGCGATCAGATAACGCAAACCGGAACAGGCCTCGACGACCGACCAGTCGCCGCTGGGCAGGCTGAAATAATTGCCCTCGCGGTAGACCGGGATGCCGGCGAGCTTCACCGCGGCCACGGTGAAATCGGCGGTGAATTCCATCAGCGGCGGAATCAGGAATTCGCCCACCGGCACCGCGAACAGCAGGAACAGCAGCGGAAACAGGGCGGCGCGCACGAAAACCCCGCCCAATACCGTCCACACCATGGCGAGCAGCATGGCGACGAAAGCGTATTGCGCGGCGACGCTGACGCTGCCCGCATCGGCCAGCAGCCAGACGGCGCCGGCAGCGGCCAGTACTGTCAGCCCGCGCGGGTCGGCGACGGGCGTCACGCGCGCCAGGTCGGCGCGGCGGCGCCAGAGCAGCCACAGGCTGATGGGGAAGACGAGATAGCCGTGCGCGTAGGTATCCGAGCGCGCCCAGATTTCCGTCATCGAATGAAACGTCGGCCAGAACAGCGCGACCAGGGCGAGGATGCTGGCCGCGGCGATGAGTGCCGGCGATCGCCAGGCGCTGTCGGCTGGCATGGATACGGGGCGGGGTGCGGCGTTCATGCGGGACAGGTCTGCATGGCCGGCGCGGCGAGCGGGCCGGCTTCGAACAGCGGGTCGATGCCCGAAAGATTGTGCGCCCAGTCGTAGTGCGACAGGATGCGCGCCCGCGCGGAGGCATTGCGTTCGCCGGCGGCCAGCCGAGCGATCACTGCCTGCGCGAAATCCGCCGCCTCGTGCGCCAGCCAGTAATCGCGCCCGGCGGTGGCGCGTATGCCCTCGGCGGCCTGTCCGCTCGCGACCACCGGGCAGGCCATTGCCATCGCCTCCAGCACCTTGTTCTGCACGCCGCGCGCGATGCGCAAGGGTGCGACCGCGCACGCCGCGTGCGCGAGATACGGTCGCACGTCGGGCACGCTTCCGGTGACGACGACGCCTGGCTGGCGCGCCAGCCGGGTCACGGCGTCGCCCGGGCGGCTGCCGACGATATAGAAGCGCGCGTCGGCGCGGGCTTCGCGCACCGCGGGGAAAATGGCTTCGGCGAACCACGTGACCGCATCGATATTGGGCCAGTAATCCATCGCCCCGGTGAAGACGATGCCGCGTTCACCGGCGGGGTAGGGATCGGCATAGGCGCGCTCGGGCGAGAAATATTCCGCATCGACGCCGTTCTCGAACGCGACTATCCGCTTGCGCGCCTGTGGCACGCGGCTTTGCAGCAGGGCGGCTTCCTCCGGCGACACCAGGAGCGTGGCGTCGAATTCTGTGGCAACGTGCGCCTCCCATTCCGCCAGCTTGCGGCCTTCGCGCGCGTAGAGCCACGACAGCGGCCAGCGCTGCGTCGGCGCGTACTGCGTCCATTTGTCGGAATCGACGTCGACCATGTCGAGCACGCGGTGCGTGAGTCCCGCCGGCATGAAGCGCGCCATCGCGGAGGAGAACGCCAGGCCGCAGGTCACGGTGCCGTTGCGCGCCAGCGCCGCTGCCCAGGCGCGGAGGGCGGCGCTGCGGTAGTAGGGCAGGGTGAGTGCCTCGCCGGAGAAAAAACCGGTGAGGCTGGCAAGCTTCGCTCGGCGCGGGTAAAGCGGCACCAGCCGCATCGAGGCGCAATGCGGTTTCAGCGCGTCGGCATGGCGCCAGTCGTCCGGGTCGTCCACGAAAGCGCCGAGATGGACTTCATGGCGCGCGCCCAGATGCCGCAGCAGATGGAACGAGCGAATCTTGTCGCCCTTGTTGGGCGGATACGGAATGCGGTGCGCGAGAAACAGCAGACCTCCCATGACGCGCCTCATCCCAGATTTCTGACGATGTAAGGCCCGATCGCGTTGGCGAGGGGGCGCGGCATTTTTTTCCAGGCTTCGATGAACAGACGGTATTTGGGGTTGAGCGGGTTGATTTCCGGCACCTCGCGGTCGCGCACGAGAAAGTACTCGTAATGGAGCGGCGTCGCTTCGAAGCCCCAGTTTTTCTTGAAATCGAAGGAACCGGTGCCACGTTTGCTGCGGCCGAAATCGAACACCCTGAATCCGCGCTCGCAGGCGCGCCGCATCAGTTCCCAGTACATGAAATCGTTACCGGCCACGGCGCGTGCGGCATCGGTGCCGCCGCCGTAGTAGGGCAGCACTTCGTCGCGGAAGTAGAACGACATCACGCTGGCGATGACCTCGCCCTCGCGCACGATGGTCAGCACTTCGCAGTCGTCACCGAATTCGTCCTGCAGCAACTGGAAATAGCGGCGTGGGAATACCGGCGTGCCGAGGCGGTGCACGCTCGTCGAATACGCGTCGAAGAAACGCCCGATCCCGGCGTCGATTTCCCCCTTCAAGCCCGCCTTGATGCCCTTTCTCACCATTGCGCGCTGCTTGCGCGGAATGGCGTTCAGGTTGGCCTCGACTTCGGGTTCGATGGCTTTCCTGAAAGTGACGTACAGATCCTTGGTCGGCCAGTCGGCATGCTGCGCCGTGCGGTTGCGATATTCGAGCGCGCCAACGCCGAGCCGCACGGCGAGCGCCTGCGCGGCTGCATCGAGCGCACACCCGGCGTCGGCGTCGTCGGCGAGCAGGCCGCCGTAGGCGCAGAAGGGCAGCGCCCCCAGGCTGTGGCCGAACAGGCGGCTTCTGATTTCGGCCAGCGGCAGCACGCCGACGATGTCGCCCGCGCGTTCGGCCAGAAGAAAATGCGTGCGATGGCCGAAGGCGTCCTCGATCACCCGCTTCCAGCCCGCGCGATGGAAGAAGGTGGCGTCGGGATGCTTGGCCACGAAGGCGTCCCAGCGTGCGCGATCAACGTCGGCAAGTGGCCGCACCATCGCTGCGGCGCACAGGCTGTCGGGCATGGCGGAGCGTTCGGCGTGTCTGTTCATTGTCCGTTCAGGAACACGCGGTCGACGCGGTCCCACTCGAAATCGTTCAGCAACTGCCGCAGTCTGCCGGGCATGCGTTGCAGATTGACGTAATGGCGGAACCGGGTCCTGGCGGGCAGGCCGTGCTGGCGTGGTTGCTCGGCGTCGAGCTCCCAGGGATGGAAGTAGAACATGCAGGGCGCCTGCTCGTTCACGTTCACCCGGCGCAGCATCCAGCGCGACAGCGAATACGGCAGCAGCCGGAACCAGCCGCCGCCCGCCGCGGGCAGGTTGCGGCCCAGCAGGGGCAGCGTGGTTGGTGGCAGTTCGAGGATGCCCGATTCGCCGTGGGGACGATGCGGAAAGCGCGGCGCGTCCGGCATGCCGTAGTGGTCGTGTTTCACGGGATAGATGCTGGAGCTATAGACGTAACCGGCGTTTTCCAGCTCACCGACGGCCCACCCGTTGCTGGCGTCGATGGAAAAACTCGGCGCGCGGTAGCCGCGCACGGAGACGCCGCCCTGGTCTTCGAGGATGCGTTTGGCGCGGGTGATGTCGTCGCGGAACTGCTCCGGCGTGAGCTCGTTCGCGCGCTGGTGGCCGTAGCCGTGGCTGGCGAGTTCGTGGCCGTTGTCGACGATGCGGCGCACGACCTGCGGGTAGCGTTCGGCGATCCAGCCGAGGGTAAAGAAGGTGGCGTGCGCGCCGGCTTCGTCGAGCAGTCCGAGTATGACATCGACGTTGCGTTCGACGCGGCAGGGCAGCCGATCCCAGTTCTCGCGGCGGATATGCGGCGCGAACGCCGAAACCTGGAAATAGTCCTCGACGTCGATCGACATGGCGTTCTTCATCGTGCACCTCCGTGCGCAGTCGGGGCAGCCAGCCAGCTCTTCAGCCTCGCGGCGATGCGCGCGGCGGCGCGGCCATCCCAGTATTCGGGGATGCGGCCGCTCTTGCCGCCGTTCGTCATCACTTCGGCGAAGGCGTGCCGAATCGCGTCGGGTTCGGGACCGACCAGCGTATTGGTGCCTTCGTCGATCGTGATCGGGCGTTCGGTGTTTTTGCGCAGGGTGAGGCAGGGCACGCCGAGCGCCGTGGTTTCTTCCTGGATGCCGCCGGAATCGGTGAGTACGAGCGTGGCATCGCGCATCAGCCCGAGCATTTCCAGGTAGCCTGTCGGCGGCAGGACGTGCAGGCCATCGAGTTTCGCCGTGAAGCCGAATTTCTCGATATTGCTGCGGGTGCGCGGATGCAGCGGCACGACCACCGGCAGGCTGCGGTTGATTTCGCCGATCACGTCGAGCAGGGCGGCGAGCGTGTCGGGGTCGTCGACGTTGGACGGGCGGTGCAGGGTCAGGACGGCATGACGCGCCAGACGGGTGCCGAGCGTCCGGCTCGCCGGTACCGCATGCGCCAGATTGCGGTGCAGCGTGTCGATCATTACGTTGCCGACGAATTCGACCCGCTCGGGGGCTATGCCTTCGCGCACCAGGTTGGCAAGCGCGCTTCGCTCGGTGGTGAACAGCAGATCGGAAAGCTGGTCGGTGAGCACGCGGTTGATTTCTTCGGGCATGCCGCGGTCGTAGCTTCGCAGTCCGGCCTCGACATGGACCACGCGCACGCCGCGCTTGGCCGCGACCAGCGCGCAGGCGAGGGTGGAGTTGACGTCGCCGACCACCAGCACTGACTGCGGCTGTACGCGGTCGAGCACGGGCTCAAAGCGCTTCATCACCTCGGCCGTCTGCACTGCATGGCTGCCCGAGCCGACTTCGAGATGGTGGTCGGGGTGCGGAATCCCGAGGTCGGCGAAGAAGCCGTCGCTCATCGTCGTGTCGTAATGCTGGCCGGTGTGCAGCAGTTGCGCGGCGACGCCAGCCTCGCGCAGAGCGGCCATCACCGGTGCAATTTTCATGAAGTTGGGGCGCGCCCCCGCGACGCATAAAACCTGGGTCATGACCGGGCCGCGAAAATCAGTGCGCGACGCCGTGCGTGTCGGGCAGTTCGTCTTCGCTGCCCGGCGTCTGTCGCTCGCTCACCGTGTAGAGAATCTTGCGCACGATGGGCAGGATGCGGTTGACCGAGCGTTCGAGCTGCTCGATCCGCTGCGCCAGCAGGGCCGCTTCCTCGCCCACCGCCGCTTCGCCCGCCGCGCCGCGGCCGTTCAGGCCCGTCGGGCCGCGGAATTCCTGGTGCGCCACTTCGTTCCTGAGATCGGCGATGACTTCGTCGACCTCGGCTTCGCCGAAACGGCTCTTCTCTTCGAGGAAGCCGAACAGCATCAGGCGGTCGCAGGTGGTGTTGATGCGCCGCGGAATGCCGCCGGAGAAGCGGTGCAGCACGGCGAATGCCGCATCGTCGAAGCCCGGCATGCCCTGCCAGCCGACGGTGCGCAGCCGGTGTTCGATGTAGCCGCGCGTCTCTTCGGGGTCGAGCGGGCCGAGGTGGTAGGAGGCGACGACGCGCTGCCGCAGCTGCTGCATGTCCGGGCTTTGCAGGATTCCGCGGAACTCGGGCTGACCGAGCAGGAAGGTCTGGATCAGCGAGCGTTCGCTGTTCTGGAAATTGGACAGCATGCGCAGTTCTTCCACCGCGCGCGGGGTGAGGTTCTGTGCCTCGTCGACCACCAGTAGCGCGCGCTTGCCCTGGCGCGCGGCGGCGGCGAGAAAATCTTCCAGGTTCTTCAGCAACGCGGATTTGGTCAGGCCTTCGTGTTCCAGCCCGAAGGAGGCGGCAACGCTGCGCAGCGTGTCCTCGGCATCGAGCTGCGTGGATACGAGCTGCGCCGCGACGAGCTTGTGCGCATCGAGCTGGCGGAACAGGTTGCGCACCAGCGTGGTCTTGCCGGCGCCGACTTCGCCGGTGATGACGATGAAGCCTTCGCCCAGCGACAGGCCGTAGTCGAGATAGGCCATCGCCCGCTTGTGCCCCTTCGAGCCGAAAAAGAAGCGCGGGTCGGGGTTGAGCTGGAACGGTTTGGCACTCAAGCGATAGTAGTCTTCGTACATGGGTGGTCCGTAGTCTGTGGGCGCGCCTGGGCGCACTGGAATGGGAGCAATGGCCGTGCCACGCCGGCCGACCGGCTAGAAGCGAAGATTGGCCGAGGCCGTCAGGCTGTTCTCGTCGAAATCGGCGCTGGCTTCGTTGGAGTCACGTTGGGTGTGACGGAATGTCAACGCACCGTCCAGCCGCGCCGTGAAGCGATGATCGAGCCCCGCGCTCAGACTCAGGATATCGTCGTCGCGCGACGCGCCGGCGGTCAGGGTGCTGTCGAGCTGGTTGCGGGTGTAACTCGCGCTGACCCTGCCGGTGGTGTAGGGTGTCAGCCGGTAACCCGACGATGCCGATACGCCCTGGACCCGGTCTTCGGCGTTGTCCTGGCTCTGGAAAATTCGCCGCGTGTTCTGCACGGACAGGCCGAAATCGAGGCGTCCGCTGCGCCACGATACGCCCGCATTCAGCGCCTTGAGAACGAATACGCCATTGGTCGTCGAGACGTTCCCCAGTCCCAGCGCTGCGAGATTCGCCTGGGTCAGGCCCAAGGCGGTCGGATCGACGACCAGCTGTCCGCCGCTGATCGGCCCCACGCAGTTGGAGAATCCCGGCGGGGGCGTGCTGTCGGTGGTTTCCAGAATCAGCCCGCCGCAATTCCAGAAGGTGCGGCCGCTTTGTCCCAGCAATTGTTCGGTGATGTCGCTGACGTCCTCGGTGTAGCGGGCGGTCCAGTTGGTGAAGCGGGTACGGTAGCTCGCGGCGAGGCTGTAGGTGGTGCCGAAATAGCGGTCGCCTACCGAGGCTTCCAGGCTGACGCGGCGGTTCGGCGACCAGCCGAAGCCGACGCTGTACGAGCGGCCGTCGTTGTCCGTGCTGCTAAGAAAACTGTTCCAGTCCTGGCCGAGGGTGCCGAACAGCCGGAATTTTCGGGTGAGTGCGTAGCCCAGACGCAGATTGGCGCTCTCGAACGTGACGTCGCGGTTGGCGGTGGCGACCGGGGAATTGCGGTTGGCAGCCTTGCGGTAGGAATACGCCAGCCCCCATTCGAGATCATCGAAACGCGGGCCGCTGTCGAGGTTGGCCTCGAAGGCGTTGGCACTCGAGGAAGCGGCCACATCGTTCTCGAAAATCGCGCCGCTGGCGGTGTAGCGCAGGCGCAGGTTGGCGAGGTTGCCGAGGCGCCGGACGGCATAGGGGCTGAGCGAATAGGTGCCGACATCGGCCCGGTTGCTGCTGTTGGTCGTGGCGTCCGTCGGCGAGCCGAGCAGGGAGATCAATTGCTGGGAAACGTTGGCCGAGCCTTCGACGAAGATGAAGTCCTCGACGACTTCGGCCAGACCGGTTGCGCCCAGGGTATGGATGATGTCGTCGTCGCGTCCGCCGCCGGTGCGCGCAACCGCCGAAAGGTTGTAGTTCAGCGCGGCCTGGACCCGGCGCGAACCGGCCGAACGCAACGCGATGCCCGGGGTGACGCTGAGCGCGGTACCCGACTGCTTGTCGTCGCTCTGGTTCACGTTGTCGCTGAGCAGAACCTGGGTTCCGATCCGGGGTTCGATGCGCCAGTCGAGCGCGTGCGCCGGCGCCGCGAACGCCATGAAGACGGAAAAAGCTCCCGCCAGGGGAGCTTGTCCGGTACGCCCCGCTTGCGCGCCGGGCCCGCGCGGCCTACTTGCCGTAACTGCCATAGTAACCATAGTAATAATCCGCACCCGGCGTCGGCGTGGTCTTGTTCAGCAACATGCCCACCACTTCACACGAATGGATGTGGGAGAGCGCCTCCCGCACGGCTTCCTGCGAGGTTTTTTCGGCCTCGACCACCATCACGATCTGGCCCATGTGGGTGGCCAGTACGCTCGATTCGCTGGTGGCGAGCAGGGGCGGGGAATCGAACAGGATTATACGGTCCGGATAGCGGTTTCCGATATCCTCGACTAGACGGGTCATGGCCGCGCTGGCGAGCAGTTCGGTCGCGCGCTTGTAGGTGCGGCCGGCGGGCAGTACGGTGAGCTTGGCGATGTCGGTCTTGACGAGCACGTCGGACAGTTTCAGGTCCTTGTCCTGCAGCACGTCCAGGAGGCCTCGGTCGACGTGGATGCCGAGATACTCCGGCACGCGCGGCTTGGCCACGTCGGCGTCGACGAGGAGCACGGTGCGGTCCATTTCCATCGCCATCGAGATGGCGAGGTTGATCGCGCAGAAGCTCTTGCCCTCGCCGGGAAGCGAGCTGGTCACCATGATGAGGTTACCGTTCTTCACCCGCGTGGTTCCGAGGCCGAAGGCATTGGCGATGAGCGGTCGCTTGATGATGCGGAACTCTTCGGCGATCTGGCTCTTTTCGGCATCCGGCGCGACCACGCCCATGCGGTGCAGGCGCGCAAGATTGATCGACTGTACCGGGCTTGCGCCTTCCGCCGGCTCGAAATCCGGGGACACGAACACCGGCTCGACCGGGGTCGCGACGAAGGACGCGGGCGGTTTTTCCTGATGCCGCGCGAGTGCGCTTTCGATCAGGCTCGCATCCCGCGCGCGCGGTGCGGACGGAGACTCGGCGGGAGACGATGCCCCCGCCCCGATCTTGCCCGCTGCTTTTTCGATGATGCTCATGGTGTCTCCTAGCCGGCGCGCGACATGACCAATTGCACGACCATCATGCCGCCGTAGGCGGCGATCAGACTTCCCAGTGCCGCAAGATAGGTCAGCAGGCCCTTGCGCTTGCGCCGGCGGGTCTCGTCGTTTTCCACGCGCGACACGGCGCCCAGAAGCGGCAGGCCGGTCAATTCGCGCAGGGCGCGGCGATCGGCCACGGTGCGCCGCAACTGGCTCAGCACGAAGGCCACGCCCACGCCCGCCAGCAGACCCCCCAGGGTCACCAGGGACAGGAGCAGCGGCCGGTTGGGCCAGGCCGGCTGGCTGGGCACGAAGGGCGGGTCGATGACCCGGAAATCGACGGTGTCGGTCTTGCTCTCGACTTCGCCCGACATGGTCACCGACTCGCGGCGCTTCAGGAGCGCGTCGTAGTTCTGCTTGTAGACTTCGTAGTCGCGGGTGAGCTGGGTGTATTCCTGTTCGATCTGCGGAATCATGTTCGATGCGTTGCGCAGGTCGCCGAAGCGGCGCTGGTATTCGGCGACGCGCGCGCCGAGTGAGGACACGGTGGCATCGGCTTCGGCGATGGCGATGGTGAGTTGCTGGTACACCGGATTCTGGATGCGTGCGCCCGCCGGGCCGGCTTTTTTCGCGGCGGCCAGCTCGGCTTTTTTCTGCTCTTCGAGCCGGTCGATCAGGCGCTTGGTCGCTTGGATGTCGGGATGCAGGTCGGTGTACTGCATGCGCAACTGGTCCATCTGTTTTTGCAGTGTCTGGATGCGGGCGTCGATTTCGCTGCTGCTGGAGGCGACGGCGGCGGCGGCGGTCAGTTCGGGCTCTTCGTCTTCCAGCTGGCGTTTCAACTGGTTGCGCCGGTTCACCGCTTCCTGCTGGTCCAGCTGCGCCTGGCGCAGTTGCGCGCTGACTTCGGCGAGCTTGGCGTAGTAGTCGCCGCCCTGTCCCGGCATCATGCCGATGTGCTTCTGCTTGAATTCCTTGAGCGCGTTCTCCGCGTCGGTGAGTTTCTGCTGGTATTGCTGGAGCTGTTCCTCAATGAAGCGCTGCGAGCTGGAGATATCCTGGCGCGTCTTGCCAAGGCTGCTTTCGACGAAGATGGTCAGCAGCGACTGCACCACCTTTTTCGCCAGATCGCCGTTCGCATCCTGGTAGCTGATGGTGTAGAGATTTTCGCGTCCGGTGTCGGCGATGGATATCTTCTCCGCCAGTTCGTCGAGCATTTTCTCGGTGTCTTCGGGGGTCTTCGCCTTCACGTCGAGGTCGGTCATGCGCGCGACCTTTTCCAGCGTGGGCCGGCTGACGAGCTGACGCGTCATCAGCTTGATCTGCTGTTCGATGTTGGGTTCGGCGGCAAGACCGGACAACAGGGGCTTCAGCAGGGTCTGCGTATCCACGTAGACGCGCGCGGACGCCTCATAGCGGTCGGGGATGACCATCACCCAGGTCCAGCCGACGAGACAGACCAGCCAGGCGACCGCGATGCCCCACCAGCGGCGGTGCCAGGCGGCCTTGACGTACCCGAGAATTTGTTGGAGCAGTTGGTCCATGCGGAACGACCCATCAAGAAGCGCCGCCCGAAGGCGCGCTTGCGCGGTTCAGAACAGGCTCTCGGGCACCACCAGCACGTCGCCCGGAAGCATGTCGACGTTGGCGGAAATGTCGCCGCCCTTCAGCAGGTCTTCGAGGCGCACGCCGAGTTTATGTTGCTGGCCGTCGACCGTGCGCAGGATGTAGGCCTTGTTGCCGGCCGCGAAATCGGTCAGACCGCCGACGGCGATCATGAGGTCGACGAGGCTCATCTTCTCCCGGTAATTCAGCGCTTGCGGCTTGGCTGCCTCGCCCACCACGCGGATCTGCTGATCGAAGGGGCCGATGCCGCCGGCGACGATGACGGTGACGATGGGTTCCTGGATGTATTTCGACAGCGTTTTTTCGATGTCGCGCGCAAGCTGGCTGGGGGTCTTGCCGGACGCCTGGATGTCCTCGACCAGATTCATGGTCATCTTGCCGTCCGGACGCACCGGAAAGGCGCCGGACACTTCCGGGTTGCGCCACACGAACACCTGCACCGAGTCGCCCGGCCCGATCAGGTAATTCCAGTCGACCTGGCCCGTTCGCTCGGGTGCGGGCGGATAGGTCGGCGTGCCGGCGCAGCCGGCCAGCGTGGCAAGCGCCAGCGCCAGCCCGGCGCGCCACAAATGCTTGTCGATCGTGAACATGTCCATTCTCCCTGGGTGCGGTTGATCCGCCGGCCATTATGCCAGAGCGGTCGCGGAAACCCGATGTGGCACCGGGGCCTTCGGCCCAACTCCCGTAGCAAGGCGCGGGCCAGACGCCCCGGCGCGAAAGTCCGCGTCGGCCGGGTCGGGCGCCGGATCGCCCGTGTCGGCATTTCGACAATGACGTCGGCCGGTCGGCGCCGGGTTATCATGCCGGCCATGCCCGCCCCGCCCGTCGACTCCCTTGCCACCCTCACGCTGCGCGTCCGCGAATTTGCCTGCGCGCGCGCCTGGGAGCGCTACCACGCGCCCAAAAATCTTGCCATGGCGCTCGCGGTGGAAGCGGCCGAGCTCATGGAGCCTTTCCAGTGGCTGACCCCCGGGCAGAGCCAGACCCTCGACGCGGCACAGCGCGAGGCGGTGCGTCAGGAAATCGCCGATGTGCTGATCTACCTTACCCGACTGGCTGATGTGCTCGATATCGACCTGCTCGATGCGGCGGCTGCGAAACTGGAAATCAACGCGCACAAATATCCGGTCGATAAAGCGCGCGGAAACGCCCTCAAATATTCGGATCTACCCCAGGATGACTGACCCGTATTTCAAACACCAC